>PBSU01000019.1 GCA_002726415.1 Acidiferrobacteraceae bacterium
AAACTTCTCACGCAATACGGGGTCCTGGGTAGCAATGCCAACGGGACAGGTATTCAGGTGGCATTTGCGCATCATGATGCACCCGAGCGTAATCAACGGCGCAGTCGAAAAGCCGATCTCCTCTGCACCCAGCAAAGCCGCAATCACCACATCCCGGCCCGTCTTGATTCCACCATCAGTCTGCAAAACTACCCGGCTGCGCAGATCATTCATCACCAGTGTCTGATGGGTCTCGGCGATGCCCAGTTCCCATGGCAGACCCGCATGCTTAATACTGGTCAGAGGAGACGCACCGGTGCCGCCGCTATCTCCCGAGATCAAAATGTGATCGGCATGCGCTTTGGCCACCCCGGCAGCGATAGTTCCCACACCCACTTCCGATACCAGTTTGACGCTAACCCGGGCCCTCGGGTTGGTATTTTTCAGGTCATAAATCAGTTGCGCAAGATCTTCGATCGAGTAAATATCATGGTGCGGTGGTGGACTGATCAGGCCGACGCCGGGTGTTGAGTAGCGGATACGGGCAATGGTTTCATCAACCTTTGAGCCGGGCAGTTCGCCACCTTCACCTGGTTTTGCACCCTGGGAGATCTTGATCTGTATCTCGTCGGCGTTAGTAAGATACCAGGCGGTAACACCGAATCGCCCCGACGCTACCTGTTTGATCGCCGAGCGTTTGAGATCACCGTTAGGAAGCGCCTGAAACCGCTCGGGGTCTTCTCCGCCCTCCCCGGTATTACTCTTGCCGCCGAGGCGATTCATGGCAACCGCCAAAGTCTCGTGAGCCTCAGGTGAGATAGATCCAAAGCTCATCGCGCCGGTGCAAAAACGTTGCACTAACTGATCTGCCGGCTCCACCTGGGGCAACGGCAGCGGTGGTCCCGCGACGCCCTCACGCAGCGACATCAGACCTCGTAACGTACAACGACCGGTGGCTTCCGTGTTGATCAGCTTGGCAAACTTGCGATAAGCAGTTTCGCTGTTTTGTTGCGCAGCCTGCTGCAAACTCGCAATCGCCTGGGGCTCCCAAGCGTGCTTGTGTCCACTCGCGCGCCAGTGATACTCGCCGGGATTGGGAAGGGTGAGCACGTTAGCTGATGCCACCTGGGGAAAACCCAGTTCATGCCGGCGCAGCATCTCTTCAGCCAGCACCTTAAAGCCTACTCCCTGAAGACGACTGGCCGTATCGGTGAAACACCGGTCAACAACCTCGTCGCGCAGGCCCACCGCCTCGAAAATCTGGGCCCCCTTATACGACTGCAGAGTCGAGATTCCCATCTTACCCATGACCTTAAGCATGCCCTTGGCAACACCCTTGCGGTAAGCGGCCAGTACAGCAACATCATCGGGTAGAGCGGGCACATCAAGCTTACCGTCACGGCGTGCCTGCCACAGGGCTTCCAGAGCGAGGTAGGGATTAATGGCATCGACACCAAAACCGATCAACAGGCAGTGGTGGTGGACCTCACTCGCCTCGCCGGTCTCGACGATCAGCCCTACACGGGTACGTTTGGCAACGCGCACCAGGTGCTGATGCACTGCTCCTGCTGCCAACAGCATACTGATCGAGACCCGATCGGCACCCAGCGCGCGATCTGACAGCACCAGTAGACTGACCCCGGCATCTACTGCTGACTGGGCCTCTTCGCAGATCCGGTCTAAGGTCGTCAAGAGACCGTCCATCCCCAAACTCCGCTCAAAGGTGATGTCAATCACCTGGCTACGCCAGCCACGGTAATCGAGCTCGGCAATGGCAGCTAACTCTTCATGGGTGAGTATGGGATGGGCTATACGTAAACGATGACAATGTGCCGCAGTGGGGTCTAGTAGATTCTGCTCAGGCCCGATGTAACACTCCAGCGACATGATGATATCTTCTCGGATCGAGTCAATTGCCGGGTTCGTTACCTGCGCAAACAGTTGCTTGAAATAATCGTACGTCAGATGTGGATGATCGGAGAGGCAGGCCAATGCAGCATCATTACCCATCGATCCCACCGGGTCACGCTGTTCATGCACCAAAGGGATGAGCATGAAGTGCAGGCTTTCCCGGGTGTAACCGAACGCACGCAACCGGGGTATCAGCGAGGAACTATCCAGCCCCCCCACCTTTTTTGCGACAGGAAGTTCGGAAAGATCAATGCGTTGCTCCTGCAACCATTGGCCATAAGGTTGCCGCGCCGCAAATTCCGCCTTCAACTCAAAGTCCGGTACCAGTTCGCCTTTCTCAAAATCCACCAGGAACATACGCCCTGGCTGGAGCCGCCCTTTCTCACGGACCATGGCTGGATCTACCTCCAGTACACCGACTTCACTGGCCATCACCACGCGATTATCGGTGGTAACGAGATAGCGACTGGGGCGCAGGCCATTACGATCCAGGACAGCCCCGATACAACGCCCATCGGTAAAGGTCACCGAGGAGGGTCCATCCCACGGCTCCATCATGGTCGAGTGATATTCGTAGAATGCCCGCTTCGATGCATCCATAGATTCATGCTTTTGCCACGCTTCGGGAATCATCATCATTATGGATGCGGGCAGGGACCGACCCGTCATCAGCAGAAATTCCAGCGCATTATCCAAGCCACTGGTATCCGAGCAATCTGGCTCAATCACCGGGAAGATCGATCTCAGATCGTCACCGAACAGATCGCTGTGCATGACGCCTTCGCGTGCCTGCATCCAGTTGCGGTTACCACGGAAAGTATTGATTTCCCCGTTATGCGCCATCAGTCGCATGGGGTGTGCCCGATCCCAACTGGGAAACGTATTCGTAGAAAATCTTGCATGGACCATCGCAAGGTGGCTGACATAGTCCGGCGCCTGAAGATCCGGAAAATAATCCATTAACTGCAGTGTGCGGAGCATCCCCTTGTAGATCATGACACGGCTTGAGAGCGAACAGATGTAGAACATCTTGGCCTGCGTCAACGTAGCTGCCGAACGAAGCTGATGACTTGCCTGTTTTCGAATCAGATATAACTTGCGTTCGAAGGCATCCTGATCCTGATCGCCTGAAGAGGCCACCAGCAGTTGCTCTATATGTGGCTCTGATAATCGTGCCGCAATACCCAGATCAGCCTCTTCCGGCATAACGGGCACCACTCGCCAGCCCACCAGGTGCTGGCCGTGTTGGGTGATCAAGGACTCGACAGCACGCTTGCAGTGTTCTCGTTCGCCTTCATCTCGAGGAAGAAACACCAGCCCTGTCCCGAAACGCCCGGGGGCGGGCAAGGTGATCCCCAACGCATCACGCGCTACCCGTGCGAAAAATTCGTAAGGTAAAGCCGTAAGGATGCCCGCCCCATCACCACTGTTGGGCTGAGCTCCGACCCCAGCCCGGTGCTCCATGCTCTTTAGAATGGCATAGGCATCATCGAGAATCCCCCGGCTGGGTATCCCGCCGATATGTGCAACAAAGCCTACACCACAACTGTCGTGCTCGAAGGCAGGGTCGTAGAGCCCTTGGGGGCGGTCTGCATTTACGCTCATCAAGGAATCCTGGCTCCATCCTATCGATCGACTATCGGTTTTCTTAGGTGTGCCGGTCTCGTGCGCGTTGCAGTGGCATCACGCATGGTTCGGAGGAAGACGACAAACCGACGACTGTCCAGAAGGCGGGTGCCGTCTTGTTCAGTAACCACCCGTGCGACGGCCAGTCGAGTATACCGACAGCGAAAAACGGGTTCAAACTATCAGAATTTATGGTCAGGGCAATTCTGATTTATACCACACGATTTGCCCCTGATTGGTGCAAGGTGTGCCGCGCTTTATTATCCCGCAAACTCGTAAAGCACGTCCTGCAGCAGAGAGTCGGGATAATCTGACACCAGTCGCGCCTGACCTATCGCATCCAACAGCACCAGCCGGATGCGACCCGCACTGACTTTCTTGTCAAGGGCCATATGGGTCAGATAATCGGTTGGGGATATGTCCCGGGGTGGTGTCACTGGCAATCCCGCACGTATTAATAGTTCCCGGACGCGGGCACATTGGTCCTTTTCCAGCCGACCCATTTTCTCAGAGAGCGTCGCCGCCATCACCATCCCCACGGACACTGCCTCGCCATGTAACCAGTTGCCATAGCCAGTAGCCGCCTCAATAGCGTGGCCAAAGGTATGGCCCAAATTGAGTAGCGCCCGCTCGCCTACCTCTTTTTCATCACGCGCGACCACCTGCGCCTTATGACGACACGACTCGATGATCACGTGTTCCAGCGCCTGGGGGTCAAAAGCCAACAGTTTTTCTATATTCACCTCAAGCCAGTTGAAAAAGGCCGTATCGCGGATCAACCCATACTTAATGACCTCCGCCAGGCCAGCCGATAACTGGCGGGGCTCCAACGTCGCCAGGGTTTGCGTATCCGAAAGCACGCAGGTCGGTTGATGGAAAGCGCCAATCATGTTCTTGCCCTGCGGATGGTTTACCGCAGTCTTGCCGCCCACTGCCGAATCGACTTGTGCAAGTAGTGTAGTGGGCAACTGAATAAACGTGATCCCGCGCTGGTAGCACGCCGCCGCGAACCCGGCCAAGTCTCCAATGACGCCACCACCCAGAGCGATTAATGTCGTATCACGACTGCAATGATTCTCCAGTAACGTATCGAAGATCGTTTGCAGGGTTTCCAGATTCTTGTATTGCTCGCCATCCGGAAGAATCTGACAACTAAGATGTCGATCTTTCAGTGAGGCAGTTACCCGGTCGAGGTACAGTGGCGCGACCGTATCATTACTGACCACCAGCACCTCATCACCTGCCAGATAAGGTGACAGCAAAGCACCATCTCCTAACAGGCCCGCGCCGACTATGATCGGATAGCTGCGTTCACCAAGATCAACGTTTAGCGTTGCCAACGTTGCCTGATCTCGCTGCAGATGTCTCGCGCCACGGCATGGGGCGATCTCGCATCGGTCTCAAAAACGATATCCGCTTCAGCCCGGTACAGCGGTTCGCGTTCTTGCATCAGCGTTTCCAAAACCTCGCGTGGCTCCTTGCTCGTATTCAAGAGCGGGCGATTCTTACTTGAGCGGGTTCGCTCAACCAACATATCAACCGTCGCGTGCAGGTATATCACCAGGCCGTTATGGCGCATCGCCTTGCGTACATCTTCGCGCGTTACCGCACCACCGCCGGTAGCCAGCACGATATTTTTTTGCTGCACTAGCTCGAAAATCATCTGTGCTTCGCGCTCACGAAACCCCCCTTCTCCTTCGATATCGAAGATAGTACTGATACTGACCCCAGTGCGCTCCTCGATCCGCGCATCAGAATCAATAAAGTCCATGCCCAGGCTCTTCGCCAACGCCCGACCAACAGTGGTCTTGCCGACTCCCATGGGGCCGACCAGATAAACATTACTCGCAGAAATCATGAAACGGGCCTGGTTTGGTTATGCGCTTAGGCCTGGCGCGACCACCACCGGATTAGCCGGCAGTGAGCACAGGATTGATAATGCGCGGTGTCAGAAATATCAGCAGTTCGCGGCGATTATCGAGGATTCCCCGAGTTCTGAAAAGTGAACCCACAACCGGCAGGTCACCCAGCACGGGAACCTTGGAGACACTTTCCGAAGTCTGCTGCTCGTAGATCCCGCCCAACACGACGGTCTCACCGTTATCCAGTAATACTTGGGTGCGAACCTGTAGCGTATTGATATTTTCTTCGGTAGGCGACACAAACGAATCCTTGGTTACAAACACATCCAGGATAACGCGGTCATCTGGTGTAATCTGTGGGGTAACCGTTAGGCCCAGTACCGCTTTTTTGGTCACGACCGTACCCTCGCCAAGCGTGTTGGTGGTAAAGATACGTTCCTGACCCTGCTCAATATGCGCTTCCTGCTTATCAGCAGTAAGCAACCGCGGGTTGGCAACGATCTTACCGTTGCCCTCTGCCTCCAGCGCCGAGATTTCAAGATCAATCAAAGCGGCCCAGCCGGCGCCCGCCTTCGCCAGTGTCAGAGCATAAGAAGCGGGCGATTCCGAGCCGATTCCGCCCGCGGGCAAGTTGACGCCCAGCGAACCATCACCACTGGCACTGATACCGTCGTTACGCACTGTCGCGGTATTCGCCAATGAGCCCGATCCGATCACGCTTCCCAGATCAGTATTACTGTTAATGCCAGTCAGGCCCAACTTAACACCGATATTCCGGCTGAAATCCTCATTTGCCTCCACGATCCGGGTTTCAATCAGCACCTGCTTGACAGGCCGATCGAGTTCGCTGATCAGTTTGCGGATCTCGCGGATCTTGTGCGCCGTATCCTGTATCAACAGTGAGTTGGTACGTGCATCTACCGTAACACTCCCGCGGTCAGATAACAGTCGATTTTCTTCAGTCTGAACCTCGGCAACCGAAACATTACCAAACATAGACTGCTGAACGCTGGGCTCAATAGCGCGAACCGACTTCAGAAGATTGGCAATATCCTCAGCCTTGGCATAATTGACCTGCACCAGATCGGACACCAGCGGCTCAAGCTCACTGACCTGCCGTGAGGCCTCCAGTGCCAACCGTTCCTGATTAGCAATTTCTTCGGCTGGGGCAATCCAGATTACATTACCCTGTTCCCGGCGGGCCAGCCCCTTAGTCTGCATAATAGTATCGAGCGCCTGATCCCAAGGGACATCCTGCAGGCGCAGGCTCATATCACCGGTCACACTATCGCTGATCACAAAGTTGAGGCCAGTTTCCTGAGCAATCTGCTGCAACGCGCTGCGGACCGCGATATTCTGAAAATCAAAACTGATGATCGCACCCGAATAACTTGCCGCGCCTGCCGTTTCCTCACCCGCAGATGGCTCCTCCGAGACCTCCAGGGTGAAACGCTTGCCCGATTGGACTGAAACGAAGTCATAGTTGCCACGGGGGCTGACCACAACACGTGCGCCGCTTTGAGTTGCGAAAGCATCCACATACTGAACGGGAGTCGCGAAATCAGTGACATCGAGCCGACGCTCAAGTGGGGCATCCAACTGAGTGCCTGCAATATCCAACACGATCTCTCCCAGGTGTTCACGCACATCGATCCGGACATCTTCTGCATCAAACTCCAGGATGACCCGCCCCGCCCCGTCTGAACTTCGGCGAAAATCAATAAGCTCGACCTGGCTGCCGGCTGGCTGGGCAGGCGGTGTTGCCTCCTCAGTCTGGATCGATACCGTACTGCGCGTGGAAAGCGCCGGGTCAATCACCAGCCTCAGGCTATCCGAATTGAGTGCAGTTTCGTAACCTACCGGGGCGATCAGGTTGATGACGACTCGTGAACGCTCTTCTGTCTGCGCCACCATGATGCTCTCCACTGGACCTCGACCAATTTCAATGATCGGCTTGGCGAGGGCACTGGACACACCAAAAAAATCTAATACGATACGGTCGGGAGCACTGGTGCGAAATACCTGGGGCTTGGGCAGAGGCGCGGATGAGCGGATATCCAGCTGCAATTGACCACCGGGCAAGGTGGTGTGGCTGATTCCCGTCAAGATGATATCGGCACCCATCGCTCGGGCGGGGGTGAGCACGATAACCAGCAACAGACCCCAAGCGATTGCCGCGATCCGGCAGGAGCCAATTCTCAAAGCATAGGTTCCCATGGGGCTGAATCTACTCCAAATCTTCAATGTTTACCGATCTGACCCCAGCCGGAGCGGGCGAATCTCCCAACGACCCGTGGGGCCCTGAAAGAGTTCTTCAATCTCAAGCGTACCCTTAACCCCGTCAATCGCGATGACCTTGCCGTTATTGTGCCCCAGATGGTTTCCTTCTACCACGCGGTAAATTTGACCATCAGGCGCACTGATCAATGCCCAGATGCGTGATTCGATCTGCATCGTTCCCACCAACTGCAACGCATCCAGAGGATACTTCTCCAAAGGCTCAGCAACCCGGTTCCCATCTGGCTCCAGCGGATCGGGCTCAGGCTCGACCTCGACCTCCTCTCTCTCGCCAAAAACATTACTCGGTGCAAAAGGATCCACCACACCACTGGCCGGGTACACCACCGATTCGACCGGAGGGTATTCGGGAAGCGGATCAACCCGTGGAGTGGTATCGCGGTGTACCGTCTCTATGAAGCGTTCCAAGTCATCCCGCGAGCGCTCCCCAGTGCAACTGGCCAACACCGCGACGAACACGAACCAACTACATTGTCGACCCAGAGTTTCAAGTTGGTTTACTCGGCCCATGGTCAGATTTCCCCGGGCAGGTATCGATAGGTTTCCACAACCACCGAGGTCGTCAGTAGCCCGGCATCATCGGCACTAATCGTCATATCCCCTACCGTGACAATGCGGGGCATTTGCGCGAGGTCGCTGATAAATTCGGCAAGCTGGTGATATGAACCCGTGACTTCCATAAGAATGGGCAAAATCGCGTAGAAATCACCCAGTTCCTCCTGCTGCGGATCGAAAACCAGAAAATTGAGCCCCCGCCGAGCCCCCGCCTCGGTGATGTCGACCAACAGAGAAGGCACCTCGGTGCTGTCGGGCAGTTGACGGACCATCTCTGCCAACATCTTCTCGATATCCATCATTTGTGCCTTATACGCTGGCAGGTTGACTACCATACCCTTTTTGACGCTGTAGGCACTGCGCAGTTCGGTCTCACGGGCTCGTTCTGACTCTAACACCCGCAACTGATTCTGGATCAGAAAATGCCAGCCACCCAGCAGCAGCAGCAATGAAACCAGCAGTGATATCATCACCATGAACCACGCGGGCCAGGTTGCTGGCTGGTTGATATCGATCAGCCGTATTTCGTCTGCCCAACTCATGATGCGGGATACTTGATAGATCTCATGGCTGTTTGCCTGATTTCATCCTGCCCTCACCGGGGCGCACCGAAGAAACCCAAAGCTGGAACTCCTGGGTATCGCCGACATTGATCACATTCAGTTCGGGACGATTAAACGAGGGTGTATCGGAGAGGCGCTCCATCAGTGTCGATATACGAGAACTGGACTGTGCGATTCCGGTGAGGCTGACCCCCTCAGCGCTTCGCCCCAGAGAAGAGAAAAATATTCCCTCGGGAATGATGATCGCTAATTCACTCATGGCACGTACTAACCGCACTCGCTCTGCTTGTAACTGGCGGATTATCGCCATACGTGCCATCAGCGCCTCTTTGCGCTGCTGAATCTGGTCGATCTCCTGCAACTGATCCTCAACCCGGTAAATTTCCTCGACAAGATACTGGTTGCGACCTCTCTGGTAACCGAGTTCCCCGTCCAGATGCCACCACATACCGCCGATCAAGCCAGCACTCACCAGCCAGAGTGAGGCGGTGGTAATAGCCACGTGGCGACGCTGGCGCTGGCGCCGCTGTTCACGCCAGGGTAATAGATTAATACCCGAAATCATGTTGCTCCCCTGACTGCCAACCCCGCCGCCTTGATCATCAATGGTGCGTAGCGTGCAACCAGTTTGCTGGCACGGATACCGCTGCCCGGTGCGAAAGGATCGGCTATCAGGGTGGGAACACCCACGTGCGATTCGATCAGCGGCGCCATATCAGGAATCTGAGCACAGCCGCCGCAGATCAACAGCGCGTCCACGTGCTCTACGCCATGCCTGGCTGAAAGGCAGAATTCCATGCCCCGGGCCGCTTCGCGTGCCATAGCTTCTCTGAACGGCGCCAGAAGATCCGCCTCGTAGTTCTGCGGCAGATCCCCCGTACGCTTGAGCGCTTCCGCCTCCCGATAATCAATACCATAACGTGAGCGGATATTTTCTGTGAGAATTCGTCCACCGAAATTCTGATCGCGGCCGTAGATCACCGCACCATCTACAAAAAGATCGAGCCGGGTACTGACATCGCCAAAATCCATCAGTGCAATCGCTCTGCCCTCCAACGACTCCCCCAATGTGGCGGCAACAAATTCATAACCACGTTCCATAGCAAAAAGACCTACGTCGACGATAACGGCGCGCAGGCCTGCAAGCTCCATTACCGCCGTGTAGTCTTCAACGATCTCCTTGCGGCAAGCCGTGATCATGACTTCATCATCACTGCCCGCACGCGCGCCGCCCGTGACCCGGTAATCGAGATTAACTTCGTCGAGCGGATGGGGAATCTGCTGCGCGGCCTCGATCATGACCTGTTCTTCCATTTCGCGATCACTCAAGCCGGCCGGCAAACTGATCGTCCGAGAGACCGCATGTGTCTGGGACACCGCGACAACAGCGTTCCGACGGGCGCTGCGCGAGTAACTGACCGCGCGGCGCACGGCTTCACTGGTTGCCTCCAGATCACTAATGCCGTGCTCTACGACCGCGTAGCGGGGCAAAGGTTCAAAGGCGCAGCGGTCTGCCCGGTAGCCGCCGCGCACTGCGGACATCTCCAGGACTTTAACCCCGGCACTGCCGATATCGATACCCAGTGCCTGATGTTTGCGTCTGCCAAAAAGACTCATTCGGGCAAGTGTAACCCGGGCAGGCACAATATCGCCCTATGGCTGCCAAATCCAAGCGTGACTCAAAGATCAACCCAGGGTAGCAGCAGGGATTTGATAAAATCTACCGGAGTGCATCTCGCCCCGGTTGTGCGGGCTCTTGCGGGCTATCCCTTATGTCTATTCGTACCGTTTTCTGGGTATTTATGAGTCTCGTATTGGCCGGGACTCTGGTGCTCGTCGCCGGTGTGATGATCATCCTGCCAGATCTTCCTCCGACCAGCAAAGTTCGCAATATTCGCCTTAAAGAGCCGCTCCGGATCTATACCATTGATGGCAGGCTGATGGGTGAATTTGGTGATGAACGCCGCATCACCGTCTCGATCAAAGACACGCCTGACCAATTGATTGAGGCGATTCTCGCCGCTGAAGACGATCGGTTTTTCAAGCACCATGGGGTCGATCTTTCGGGAGTTATTCGGGCTATCATTGCTAACCTTCGGTCGCGGGATAGCCGCCAGGGTGCCAGCACGATCACCATGCAGGTGGCACGCAATTATTTCCTGTCGCGGGAGAAAACGTACAGCCGCAAGATCAAGGAAGTGTTGCTGGCGTTGCGCCTGGAGCGCGAACTCACCAAGGCGCAAATCCTAGAGCTCTACCTGAATAAGATCTTCCTGGGTCACCGGGCGTATGGTTTCCAGGCTGCGGCGGCAATCTATTACAACAAGCCCCTCGCCGCACTGTCGCTCGCGCAACTGGCCATGCTTGCGGGACTACCTAAGGCCCCATCGACCAGCAATCCGGTCAGCAGTGCGGGCCGGGCACTAAACCGGCGCAACTATGTGCTCCGCCGGATGCACGATCTTAAGCTGATTGATGACATCGAGTATGCCCAAGCACACGCCACGCCTGTCAGCGCGACCAAGCACAGCGCTGAGATCGAGGTTCAGGCCCCTTATGTCAGCGAGATGGTTCGTGAGTACATGGTGACCCGTTACGGTGAAGCCGCTTATGAATCGGGATTTCGGGTCTACACCACGCTCGACCCGGGCTATCAGGCTGCGGCAAATCGAGCCCTCATTAAAGGCCTGTTGGCCTATGAAGAACGTCACGGCTATCGTGGGCCGGCGGGATATATCGACCCGAGCAAGGTCTTCGACACCGATCAAAGGGTAAAGGCGCTAGCACAATACGATATCGTCGGTACGCTACAACCTGCGATGGTGCTTCGGGCCGGGGGAGATGCACTGGAGTTGCTGAGCGCAGAATCTCAAGAACTGTCGATGGGGGTCAACGGCTGGCGCTGGACCGGTCGAAGTCCCACACAGTTTCTGAACCCAGGTGACGTCATTTATACCGATCAACAAGATCGAGATCTTCGCCTGGCCCAACTCCCGCTCATCCAGGGGGCACTGGTCTCCCTGAATCCGGCCGATGGTGCCCTGCTCGCGCTGGTAGGTGGATTTGATTTTAAGCAAAGTAAATTCAACCGGGCCACCCAGGCCCTACGCCAACCCGGCTCTAACATTAAGCCCTTTATCTACTCTGCCGCACTGGAAAACGGGTTCACCGCGGCAAGCCTGGTCAGTGGCGCTCCTGTGGTCATCGAGGATAGTATGGGAGGTGCCTGGCGGCCCCAGAACTACAGCCGCAAGGTATTTGGCCCAACACGACTGCGAAAGGCCCTAAGCCTCTCACTGAACCTGGTCTCAGTTCGGCTGGTCCGGGCAATGGGTGTAGAACGGGTACGCGATTATCTAGAAAAGTTCGGCTTTGCGCGCGAACGATTGCCAAAAGGCCTGGCCCTGGCGCTGGGCTCAGCGACAGTCACTCCAATGGAAATAGCACGCGGCTACAGCGCCTTTGCCAACGGCGGCTACCTGATTGAACCCTTTTTTATTGCCCGTATTGAAGAACCCTCAGGGCATATTCTGGAATACGCCAACCGGGTCATGCATTGTCCCGAGTGCCCGACCCCGAGCACAGACGCGGACACTGGTCAGCGTACCGTAGACCGCCGCTTTGCTCGCCAGGTGCTGTCGCCCGAACACGCCTTTATCATGAACAGTATGATGGGCCAGGTGATCCGAAGTGGGACGGGCCGCGCCGCACAGGTCCTGGGACGGCATGATATTGCCGGCAAGACGGGGACAACAAACAATTATCATGACGCCTGGTTTACCGGTTACGGCCCGGACAACGTCACCAGCGTGTGGGTGGGTTTTGACAGCCCTCGAGATCTGGGGCCACGCGAGTCCGGCTCCCGGGCTGCCCTGCCGATCTGGATTGACTACATGCGGGTCGCCCTTCTGGGTCGGCCCCAGGTGCCGCCCGCAATGCCTGCAAACATTATTCGCCTGCGGGTGAACCGGGAGACCGGCTTGCCGGCTCCCGAGGAAGATCCGCAAGGTTTTGATGAGATCTTCGTGATCGGAACCGAACCATCACCTAGTCGAATCAAAACAGATGCCGACCCGGTAGAAGGTCTGTTCTGACCCAGAACCGGGTCAGGTGAAACTGCGATCGGACTTCCCTCAGGCCTTCTCGGGTGTCGCTTTCGTCTTCACTGCTTTTTTCTAGGTGTCTTTTTTCGCGCCCGCTTTGACACTACCTTTGTCTTTGCTGCTTTTTTTCTCGCAATGGCCTGTGGACTCTTCCGCTCTTCAATCTGCCACTGCCCGTCACGGTAAAATGCTTTCCAGCCCGTGGCCTTACCGTCAGACTCAGTCATCACATACTGCTCCCGGGTCTTGCGGCTGTATCGTATCTGCACCGGATTGCCTTCAGAGTCATGTGCGGGTGCACTTGCCAAATAACGGTGCTTGGGGTCTAGCTGGTCCGCAACGGTAACAACCTCTTTAACCAGTGGTGTGCGGGTTTCACGGTTTCGCGGAAACTGGCTGGCAGCAAGAAAGATACCCGATGCGCCATCACGTAACAGGTAAAAATCGTCCACTTTCTCGCATCGCAACTGCGGCATGGGTACTGGGTCTGCTCGAGGCGGTGCCGGTTCTCCGTTGCGTAACAATTTGCGGGTATTCTTGCAAACCTCACTCGTACAACCAAAATACTTGCCAAACCGGCCGGTCTTCAGTTGCATCTCGGCCCCGCACTTGTCGCACTCGAGGACAGGCCCGTCATACCCCTTGAGTTTGAACTCGCCGTGTTCTATCTCGTATCCAGCACAATCAGGATTATTGCCACAGATATGCAGCTTGCGCGCCTCATCGATGAGATAGGCTGCCATCGCATTGGAACAGATACCGCATCGACGGGTGCTGACCAGCCGCCTCACCTCGGCATCTTCATCCAACACTGCATCCTCGACATCCTCACCGGGAACCAGGTTGAGGGTCTGTGTGCAGCGCTCTTTAGGGGTCAGACTGTAACCCGAACAACCTAGAAAAACACCCGTTGCCCCGTTACGAATCTGCATGTGACGAGCACAAGCAGGGCACAGAATATCTGTGTCCGTAGGCAGATTCGCGCGCATACCTCCAATCGCCGCTTTGCCCTCCCCCTCACCGTTGGCTGCATCGAGCTGCTTGGAAAAGCCTTCATAAAAGCCATCCAGGACCTTTTTCCAGTTTTTACGGCCTGCCGCAATCTCATCGAGCGTTTCTTCCATTTCGGCGGTAAAGCCGTAGTCCATAAGTTCACTGAAATTCTCACGCAGTCGATCGGTCACGATCTCGCCCATCTTCTGGGCAAAAAAGCGTCGATTGACGAGACGAGCGTAACCCCGATCCTGAATCGTCGAGATAATAGACGCATAGGTAGAAGGTCTACCAATACCACGCTTTTCAAGCTCCTTGACCAGGCTTGCCTCGGTAAACCGTGCTGGGGGCTTGGTAAAGTTCTGAACCGGATCAAGTTGCTTCAAAGTCAGTTCTCGGCCCTGAGGGATATTGGGCAGTTCCAGATTTTCCTGCTTACCGGCGGACGGCAATGCACGTGTGTGGCCGTCAAAAACCAATATCCTGCCCCGAGCCCGTAATTCGAACTCGCCGCAAGTGACAGTCAAGGTTGTACTGAGGTAACGGGCGTTAGTCATCTGGCAGGCGATGAAATAACCTCGTACCAAATTGTAAAGCCGCTCCTGATCATGCTCCAACGAAAGTTGCTTACCCTGTTGTCGCACATCCGTGGGCCGAATAGCCTCGTGCGCCTCCTGGGCGCCGGCCTTGCTTGTATAAACAGGAGCCGAAGGCGGCAGGTAAGATTCACCGTACTGGTCGTGAATCAGTTCGCGGCAGGCAGTTACGGCATCTGTACTCAAATTGGTGGAGTCGGTGCGCATATACGTGATAAAGCCTGCCTCGTACAGACGTTGGGCCAGCATCATGGTTTTCTTGACTGAAAAACCCAGGCGGGTACTCGCCGCCTGTTGCAAAGTCGATGTAATCAGCGGCGGATTGGGCCGTGACTGGGTAGGTTTGTCACTGCGATCGGTGACCCGGTATGTCCCGGCACCCAGTAACGCCAGGGCAGTATCGGTCTGGGCCTTATTCGTCGGTCGGAAATTCTCGCCCGCCTGCTTGGTCACCTGCAGTCGAAGTGCACCCTCGCTGCAATCCGTATCCGCGAATACTTCCCAGTATTCCTCAGGCACGAAAGCCCGTATTTCGCGTTCGCGCTCTACTAGCAGACTGACCGCGACCGACTGCACACGTCCAGCCGATAATCCCCGCGCAATCTTTGCCCACAGTAGTGGCGAGAGCATGAAACCAACCACGCGATCAAGAAAGCGGCGGGTTTGCTGCGCCTGAACCTTGCCATCATCGAGTGTTCCCGGGCGCTCAAAAGCTTCCTGAATTGCGGACTGGGTAATCTCGTTGAACACCACCCGACGGTAGCGCTGCGGATCGCCCCCGATCACCTCCTTGAGGTGCCAGGCAATCGCTTCACCCTCACGATCAAGATCGGTTGCCAGATAGATCGCATCGGTATCGGTGGCGAGCTTCTGCAGTTCGCTGACCACCTTGACCTTGTCTGGCAGGACCTGGTAATTTGCCTCCCAATCCTGCTCCGGGTTAATCCCCATGCTCTGGACCAGATTGCGGCGGGCTTTTTCCTTCCGGTACCGTGCCTTCGCCACCGGTGACATCTTCCGGGTTCTTGCAGCCTGTTGGGCGCGTTCTTTGGGGTCCGTCTTCTTCCTCGATCCGCTGACCGGCAGATCGCGCACATGCCCCACGCTCGACCGAACGACGTATTCCTTACCCAGATACTTGTTTATGGTTTTCGCCTTCGCTGGCGATTCCACAATGACCAAAGACCTGCTCATAACCCTCACATTCGTCAAGAACCAAAATCGATCTGCTGTGTTGGGCGCAACGGACGGCTGCACCGGGGCCTCCTGATGCCAGACCACAATTGATCTAACACGGTCAACGGCCTCGAGGCAGCGATTTTGACCGGTTTTCCCGCCCCAATTCAGTTCAGACGGATAAACCCACCCCTGCAACTGCGCACCAGACCCGCCAACTCCATCCTTATCAGCATGGCGCAAAGATCGCTGATCGTCAAACCGGATCGCTTGGCAATGAGATCCACACTGGTGGGAGCGAAGTCTATGGCAGTTAACGCAGTAGAGTACCAGGACGGGGGTTTTTCCGCGCATTGCGCGGGTTCTAGCGCCTTCTGGGGCAAAGGCAATGCTTGCAAGATCTGCTGGACAGACTCCACCAGGCAAGCTCCATCTCGAATCAACTGGTGAGGTCCCCGAGAAAGCGGTGAATGCACTGAGCCAGGAACCGCAAACACTTCGCGGCCCTGATCAGCAGCAAATCCGGCAGTAATCAGGCTGCCACTGCCGCCAGCTGCCTCTACCACGAGTGTACCCAGACTGAGGCCGCTAATGATCCGGTTGCGCTGGGGGAAATGGTGACGGCGCACCCCGGTACCCGGTGGAAATTCCGACAAAGTCAAACCGGTTGCTGTGACCTGGCGGGCAAGCCTCTGATGGGTGCGTGGATAAACCGTATCCAAGCCGGTGGCGCACACTGCAATAGTCGGCCCGGACGCTTTCAGCGCGCCGCGATGGGCGGCACTGTCTATCCCTAGGGCAAGTCCACTTACCACCACAATTCCGCTTGCTGACAATTCCATAGCGAAAGCGTGGGCAAGTTCCGCCCCGACCGGTGTCGGGTTGCGGCTGCCGACGATAGCGAGCGCTGGTTCACGCAGCAATGCTGAGTCTCCTTCACAATACAACACCGTCGGCGGGCAGGAAATTTCTCCCAACAACGAAGGGAATAACGGATCAGTCAGGCCAACCACCGATCGCTGCGCTTGATCAAGCCACTGGGTGTCCTGCGCGACCATGCGCGGATCACACCGACTGGCCAGGGTAGGCCCGGTAGCGCAATCGGCCCGCGACTGCCCGGATAAAGCCGACAGATCCGCATGCAGGGCCTCAAGCGGATCGGGGTAGAACTGGAGTACAGTGCGTTTTACCGCCTCCGGGAAAGCCGCACGCCCAATATGCGCCCAGGCGAAGTTTGTGTCATCCATGATGGACCCTCCCTGGTCCTAACAGGACTGGCCAGGCTGCCCAGTCCATTCATCCGGGGCCTCCATGCCCCACGTCAGATGCTAGGCGCCGGGACTCACTACTCGGTCCCCGGAATGAACAGCACGTTCCGTCCTGCGCACCAGCGCATAACTCAATCGATCAAACACCCGAAACACCAACAACTCACCAGAACGGCCCTCGGGCAGATCAACCAGTTCGGCATTCCCACTGGTGAGTTGTCGCTTTCCCGGCAGGCGCTCGCTGCAGCCCAGCAGGCGGGCATTAACCGTAGTCCTTACCGCAGTGGGCACCCGACAGCGATCCCCTCGGGTCTGGGGGTGGATCACCTCACGGGTCAGCAACAAGGTTCGATTCGGATGTAAGGTGGTGAGGATGTTTCCGACCGCCACACCATCCTCGCTCCCCGCAGAGATCACGACAATTGCGTAATCTCCCGCTCCGCTGATAGATCCAAAAGTGCTAATCACATGCGCATCCACAGCAACCTGAGGTACTGTCGGGTAAAGGTAGGGCAAACCCACTTTTTTCGGCCGGGGAATCAGCCGATCTCCCGGGCTGATCTCTTCGACGGCACTCACAATCGTTAATTTGGCAACCTGCCCTGGTGTATCGAGTTGAGCCGTGCCCAAAAATCGTGCAGCCGTACCCAGCCTTTCACCGCTCAGCGGATGGATAAGAGCCTGATCAGGTCGGAAAATCGTGTAAATGCCGTTTTCAGATGGAGGCAGGCTCTGGGCATAAAAACGACTGAACTGGCCCAGTAGGACATCGCCATCAAGTCCAGTCACAACATGGCCAGCCGTTGTCGAATCGATCTCACCCATAAGCAGCGGGTAGGTGAGGAACGGTGTGATGGCATCAGGCGAAATCATCGCTGCCGCTGAAGCGTGGCTCGCATCGCGCACTGTGGGGCGGCGAACTTCGATCGGTAACATTTTCAGTTGTGTTGGAGTCGTTTCATCATCCGGTGCCACAACCAGCGTTTCGCCCACTAACAGGGCGCCGTGACCGACTAACTGGGGATTACGTACCAGTAATTCCGGCCAACGTAGGGGGTCGTCTAGAAATCGCGCCGCAATGCCCCAGAGGGTATCACCCGCCTCAATCGTATACAGCAGCGGCACCGATTGGCCTGCCTTAGCCGGGAGCCACAAGAAGCCGGAAAGTGCCACGAGCCACACCCACCGTCGCAGCCACGGTAATCTTGCTGACCGGAGCAGGCATGCCATGATCCTGCCTACCCCTGGGACAATTCCGCTAGAATTCGCCGTCATAGAATTCATTCCTCGCCGCAACCATTGTAATGTAGACAATGGCTGGTGTGCGAACCAAGCGAACCAGTTCACAAAACCGAGAATTTTCCGAACCATGGCACTGCGCGATATCCTAGTGTACCCAGATTCACGTCTGCGAAAGCGGGCGACACCTGTCGAGACCGTGGATTCAGCGGTGACACAGTTAATCGATGACATGGCACAGACCATGTATGGCGCGCCAGGTATTGGGCTCGCTGCCACACAGGTGAATGTCTCAAAACGCATTGTGGTGATAGATATTTCAGAGGCTCATGACCAGTTACAGGTATTTATCAACCCGGTAATCTGCGGTTCCGGTGAGCGCGTCGAAACCGAGGAGGGCTGTCTCTCTGTTCCTGGGATAGTCGCACCCGTCTCACGATTCTCCCAGGCTCACGTCACGGCTCTGGACCGTCACGGCGTGCCTTTTGAACTGCAGACCGAGGGCTTGCTGGCCATTTGCATCCAGCATGAGGTGGATCATCTGGATGGCAAGGTCTTTGTTGATTATCTCTCTCAGCTTAAGCGTGACCGCATCCGCAAACACCTCGTTCGCGAATCCCGGCCCGAGGCTACTGGAGTGGCGCGATCCAAAGAGAACACACCTGCTCTTTGACCCCGGTGCCCCTTCGCGTCGCTTTTGCCGGAACCCCCGATTTCGCAGTCCCCTCGCTGGAGGCCTTGCTGGAATCCGATGTCGAGTTAACCACCGTATATACCCAACCCGACCGACCTGCTGGACGGGGTCGCAAACTCCGCGCCTCCCCGGTCAAAACGCTGGCGCTACATCACGGATTGACGGTGCGCCAGCCAGTCAGCCTGGGCACGGAAGCACCCACCCTACAAGCCGAGAAGATCGATCTTATCGTCGTGGTGGCCTATGGCTTAATTCTGCCGCGCGCGATGCTCGAAGTGCCGCGCCTGGGCTGCGTTAATGTCCACGCTTCGATACTCCCTCGCTGGCGGGGTGCTGCACCGATCCAGCGGGCCATTGAGGCGGGGGATCGCCGAACCGGGGTCACCCTGATGCAAATGGATGAAGGTCTCGATACCGGACCCATCCTTGCGGTCGCCGACACGCTCATTGGTGAATCTGAAAACAGCCAGTCGCTGCATGATCGCCTCGCAGTATTGGGGGCGAGAACTCTTCGTCCCCTGCTGGCACAACTGAGCCGAACACCGGTTCCAGCGATACCACAGGTGCAAGAAGGTGCCTGTTACGCACAGCAACTGACCCGGGCCCAGGCCTGGCTCGACTGGCATGAGCCTCCCGACGTACTGGAACGGCGCATCCGCGCCTTTAATCCCTGGCCCATCGCGCGCTCACAACTGGACGGCATGGATTATCTGATGCGCCATGCGCGCCTGGGCCCCCCCGGCAACTGGGCTGAACCCGGGGTCGTGGTAGCCGCTAACGATGACGTGCTTCAGATTCAGGCTGGGGGAGGTACACTGGAGTTGCTGGAACTGCAACGACCCGGGGGGAAAGCGCTCGATACGCGGACTTTTCTTAATGGTCACTCGATCGAACCGGGGTCGATGTTTATGGCACCCGGACCCCCTGATGCCCACCGCTGAGGTCTGTGCTGCCGCCGCACGGATTGTGCATGACGTGGCATCGCGAGGTCGATCACTGGAGGTGGCAGCCCGCAACCACCTGAGTTCAGTTCCGTTGCGACGCAGTAGTGAAACCCGAGAAATCGCCTGGGGTGCCATTCGCTGGTGGTACCGCTACCACGCGGTGCTGTCCCGCCAATTGCACCGACCCCTGCGCAAGCGTGACCGGGTTCTGGAATCGCTACTGATATGTGGTTTTTATCAGTATGCACATCTGGACGAACCAGACTATGCCGTTACCGCGAGCACAGTCGATGCTGCGGCTTTGCTCGGCGCCCCCAAAGCGGGTGGCCTGGTCAATGCAGTGTTGCGTGCTTACCTGCGTGCCGGCAGATCTGCAGATCCGGCGGATGAAGAAACGCAGTTTGCGACCCCACAGTGGCTACTGAGTACGATACGCCAGGCCTGGCCGGATCACTGGCGTCAGGTGCTGGAAACGGCAAATCACAAACCTCCGATGACTTTGCGGATCAACCCACTGAAAATGTCCCGTGATGAATATCTTCAATGGCTACACCGTGAGGGCATCATTGCCCGGCCCTCGGCACTCAGTCCCTGGGGGGTTATTCTGGATAAACCCATGGCAGTCAATGCACTGCCCGGTTTCGAGGCCGGCACGGCATCAGTGCAAGATGCCGCAGCCCAGATGGCCCCCCTGTTCTGCCGTCCTGCACAAGACGCTCGTGTTCTCGATGCCTGCGCAGCGCCTGGCGGCAAATGCACACAATTGCTGGAGACCAGCCCACAAATTCAGCTTACCGCTCTGGACCTGCCTGAACGGACCAAGACCATCGGTGAGAACCTGGCCCGACTCGGTCTGGTAGCCCAGATCATTGCGGCCGATGTCCTGCAGGTAGATGAGTGGTGGGATGGCAAGCTCTATGATCTGATCGTACTGGACGCGCCGTGCAGCGGTACTGGAGTCATCAGGCGACACCCGGATATCCGCCACCATCGCCGGGCATCCGACCTGGATCGTTACGCACAAACTCAGATTCAAATGGCGAAACGGCTGTGGCCACTGCTGGCCCCGGGCGGGCAATTTCTGTATATCACCTGCTCCATTCTGGCGCAGGAAAACGATACCGTCTTGGAGGCATTCTGCCGTGAAACCCCCGGGGCATGCCCAGAAAGAACAACCCGGGACGGTGCCCTGGCAACCACGATGGGAAACCAATTTCTGCCCAGCGATGAGCACGATGGGCTTTACTACGCATCGCTGATTAAGGTTTGAGACTGTCAACACGACAAGGTCGTATAATTTAGCCCTGTTGGATCATACCTTTTATGTTTTTCCAGACTAAATCCGGCATCGGCCGGCTTAACCGCCCGTGGCGAATCTTGCTGTTAGCCACCCTGCTCGGGGGCTTCTCGGTGCCGGCGCAGGCTGAGTTCATGGTTGCCTCCGGCCAATCGCAACTGGCGGACAATACGCTCAACACCACTGCGCGGCTAAACCTCAAAATTACCGGGGACCCCGCTCAAGCCCTGACCAAAGGTATCGGCCTGACCATCGTCATCAAAACGCGGCTGTACCGGGCCAGCCTGGCATCATGGTTCTTCAAGGTCGCCACCTGGGAAGACCGCTACCGGGTGGAGCACCACGCTCTATCGAACCTGTATACCCTGACCCATACCAATACCGGCATGACCGAGGAATTCCCCACCCTGGCGGAAACCCTGGATGCGATGGAGCGCTATGCCATAACGGTCCAATTGCCCTCGGGCATCAATAAGCACGATACCCTGCAGATCCGGCTTCAGGTCACCCTTGATCGCAACGACTTACCTGGGCCTTTGAAACTGGTTGCTTTGATATCAAGACAGTGGCAACTGCGTAGTAGCTGGGGGCGCTGGAAGGTTAGCGCCCGGTGAACCGGTCGGCGGGGTTTGCCCTCACGCTGGCCCTCTCCCTTGGACTGCTGATCGCGTCGGTACTGCTCAGCCAGAGCGCCAGAGACGATGATCTCTTTGGCGACTATTACGCGGCACTGATCATTCTGAATGTGGCCGGGATCGCAATCCTGGCAATCCTGACCTTTTTTCAGATCCGCAGACTCATTATTGAATTTCGCGGGCGGGTCCTGGGCTCACGGCTGACGCTTCGTTTTATCGGCACCTTCGTTATCCTGGCCGTGGTGCCGCTGGCGATGGTCTATTATTTTGCGGTCCAGTTTCTCAGCCGCAGTATCGACTCTTGGTTTGATGTGCAGATCGAGCAGGCCCTCGACGATGCACTGTTACTGGGACGCAGCACTTTGGAGACCACCAAACTCGATGTGGTCCAACAGGCCCGCAAAGCTGCACGGCGGATCGAAACGACTACTTCTTCGTTTCAGCTATACAGCCTGCTGGATGATCTGCGTGAAGCCGGAGCCTTTGAAGAAATGAGCCTGCATTCCGCCAGCGGCCGGATTCTCGCATCCAGCAGCATGTCTATCTCACTGGTTCCGGACGCGCCAGACAAGCAGGTTCTCAGTAAAGTCCGGCGCAACAAGGTGTTTGCCGAGTTTGAGCCGGCCGATGACGGCGGGTTGTTACTACGAGTCGCCGTGCCCGTTTCCGGTCTAGGAGTCAGCACCCCAGCACGGGTATTGCAAATCCTGCATCCGCTACCGTTGCGGTACTCACGGCTGGGAGAAAGTGTCGAGTCCGCCTCAAGAGAATATGAAAAACTGAAATATCTGCGAGGGCCGCTGACGCTGAGCTTTGTGCTGACATTGACGCTGATTACTGTGATGACCCTGCTAATAGCCCTGTGGGCATCGATCTACCTCGCCCAGAGGCTGGTCGCGCCACTGCGCGACCTGGCTGAAGGCACCCAGGCAGTCGCCCGCGGCGATTACAATAAGACGCTGCCGGTGCACAGTGGTGACGAGCTCGGCATCCTGGTGGACTCGTTCAACCGAATGACCCGGGAAATCAGTACCACCCAGCAGATCGCCCTGGAAAGTCAGCGCCGTGTTGAATCAGAGCATGCCTACCTGGATACAGTCCTGACGCATCTGTCGGCCGGCGTACTCTCATTTGACACTCAAAGCCGCCTGCGTACTCATAACGCCGCGGCCGCACGGATTCTTGACATTGACCTGGCAAACTTCACGGACAGGGCAATCAGCGACCTGCGCGACATGTTACCCGGTGCTGTCGCTCTACTGAGCGCCATAGAAAAAGGAATGGATCAGCAGGCCCGCGAATGGCAGAGCGAAATCAGTGTGGTCGGGAATGAGGGTCGACACGTGCTGATCTGCAGCGGTACAAAACTGGATACCGAGGGCATGGTTACCGGTCACGTCGTGGTCTTCGAGGACGCGACGGAGTTACTTAAGGCGCAGCGGGATGCGGCCTGGGGCGAAGTTGCGCGCCGACTCGCACACGAAATCAAGAATCCATTGACGCCGATACAGCTTTCAGCTGAACGAATCCGTCACAAGTACCTCGACACAATCGACCCAACACAACGCGAAGCCCTCGACCGATCCACTCGTACCATCGTGCAGCAAGTGGAGGCAATGAAAGCCATGGTCAATGCCTTCTCTGACTATGCGCGACCTGCTCCCCTACAGCTGGTCTTGACCGACATCAACCAGCTGATTAGCGATACCCTAGAACTTTTCCACCCGGGCACGACGCAATCCCAGTTGTTAACCGACCTGGATACCGAACTGAAGCCAATGCGGATTGACCCCAATGCCCTGCGCCAGGTCCTGAACAATCTCGTGATCAATTCCCAAAACGCACTTGAAAATCAAACAGGTGAAATCACCATTAGCACCCAGTCGAATGACAGTGCCGACACAATCCGGCTCACCGTGCGCGACAACGGGCCTGGATTTGACCCGCACCGCATCGATCAGGTCTTTGAGCCCTACGTGACCTCCAAAGAGAAAGGCAGCGGGCTGGGGCTGGCGATCTGCCGACGGATTATCGAAGAGCATGGAGGCTATATCCGGGCAACCAACCCGCCTGGCGGTGGGGCTGCCGTTATAATTTCTCTCCCGCTACGCCGATAATGTGCACGGCTTCCCAACGCGAAACAGCACAATGAGCCCATTTTCTGTTCTTGTCGTAGATGACGAACCCGATATACGGCAAGTCATCAGCGATATCCTGAGCGATGAAGGATATAACGTCAGTACCGCTGGTAATGCCACGACTGCCCGCGCGCGCTATCGCGAGGACCCCCCTGATCTCGTATTGCTGGATATCTGGATGCCGGACACTGACGGTATCGCGCTACTGCGTGAATGGCGCGAGGATCCCCACGCGCCGCAGGTGCCCGTCATCATGATCTCTGGACACGGCACGGTAGAAACCGCCGTCGAGGCAATCCGTATTGGCGCCTATGACTTCCTCGAAAAACCTCTGTCCACCGCAAAGCTGCTGATCACCATCTCCCGGGCTCTGGAAAAGATGCAACTCCAAACCGAAAACCTGCACCTCAAGACACGCCTCGAGCCTGCCTCCGGCCTTATCGGCCACAGCGAATCTACAGTCCAGCTGAGAGAGTTGATTAATCGGGTAGCGATAACAGACCAGACAGTGATGATCCGCGGAGAACCTGGGTCCGGCAAGGGCGTCGTTGCCCGTGCCTTACACCGCGCCAGTGGTGTCGGGTCCGGTCCATTTGTTGAAGTCAATCTGGGGGCTATGCCTGCCGAAAGTATTGCGCTTACCTTGTTCGGATCGGAAAGTGACGGCACGGTACGCGTGGGCCACTTAGAGCAGGCGAGCGGCGGAACATTGGTGCTTGATGAAGTGGGTGACCTGGACCTGGACACCCAGGCCCAATTGCTCAGCGCACTTGAAGGTGGCCGCTTCTTCCGTGTGGGTGGTACCAGCCCGCTTGAACTGCAAATACGTGTCGTGGCGACCTCTAACCAGGATCTGGAACAGAAAATGAACGACAAACTGCTGCGCGAAGATCTGTATTACCGGATCAGTGCCGTTTCAGTCCCAGTACCATCGCTACGTGCGCACCGCGAAGATATACCGGACCTGGTCAGTTACTATGTCCAGCAGATCACGGAAAGCCAACACCTGCCGTTTCGGCAATTCTCGATATCGTCGATCAATTATCTGCGTAACCGACCATGGCCGGGCAACGTACGGGAGCTGATCAACTTTATCCACCGCGTTCTGTTGACCACCACTTCCGAAGTGATCGAGGCTGAAGAGACCCGCGAGGTTATGGGCCAGAGCGCCAACCCGCTGGACGAAGTCGAGAAGAAAAATGCCTGGAAGGATTTTGGTCAGCCCCTAAGATCAGCCAGGGAACGTTTCGAGCGGGATTATCTGGAGTTTCATCTCCACCAGACCCGGGGCAACATCAGCGAATTGGCCCGCCGCGCCGAACTTGAGCGCACGCATCTGTACCGCAAACTCAAGGGGTTGGGAATCAATCCCAAAAATGAGAAATACCGCCAGTGAAATACACTGACGACAGGGGGCAACCATCGTGAAAATTATTATCCTTGGGGCCGGTCAGGTAGGAACCTCGATGGCGGAGATTCTCTCCCGCGAAGACAATGACGTCACGCTGGTCGATATCGACAGCGAGAAACTCGAAGGACTACAGGATCGGCTGGATATCCGTACTCTGCATGGCGCCGCGTCCCACCCCAGCCTGTTGGAGCAAGCCGGTGGCCAGGATGCAGATCTGGTGCTGGCCGTCACGGATCAGGATGAGGTCAATATGGCGGCGTGCCAGATCGCGTACTCCCTGTTTAACACACCGAAGAAAATCGCAAGAATCCGTTCTGCCGAATACCTGTCTCATCCGGCCATCTTCACAGATAACGCCATTCCGATCGATGTCATCATCAGCCCAGAACACATCATTACCCAGCACATACTCCACCTGATCGAATACCCCAGTGCATTGCAGGTGGTCAATTTTGCCGGTGATCGTATTCAACTCGTGGGCGTCCGGGCACACCGCGAGAGTCCGCTCATCGGCCGTGAGCTGAAGGCCCTTCACGAGGACCTGCCACACATCGACAGTCGTGTTGCCGCCATCTACCGCCAGGATAGAGCGATCCTTCCCCAGGGTGACACTGTCATTGAGCCAGGGGACGAGGTATTTTTTCTGGCGGCCCGAGAAAATATACAATCTGTTATGAGTGAGTTGTGTGCGGTGGAAAAACCCGGGCGGCGAATCATGTTAACCGGCGCCGGCAATATCGGCCTGCGGCTGGCTCAAGCTCTGGAGCCATCTCACTGTCACGTTAAATTAGTTGAGCGCAGTGCCATCCGCGCAAAACAGGTCGCTGATCAACTCGACCGGACTGTGGTACTTCATGGCGATGCAGCCGATGAAGAACTGATGCATCAGGAAAACATCGATAATATCGATGTTTTCTGCTCCCTTACTAACGATGACGAAGCCAACATACTCTCCGCTATGCTCGCCAAACGACTCGGGGCACGGCGTACCATGGCACTGGTAAACCGCTCTGCTTACGTTGACCTGATGGAGAACACCCTGGTCGACATCGCCATCTCCCCGCGCGTGGCAACGGTCGGTACCCTGCTCACCCATGTTCGACGTGGCGACATGGTTGCTGTTCATTCACTGCGCCGCGGTGCAGCTGAGGCGATCGAAACAATCGCACATGGAGATAGAACCAATTCGCAAGTTGTAGGCCGGGCTATCCAGGATATTGCACTGCCCCCCGGTACGACCCTGGGTGCAATTCTCCGGGGAGAGGACGTGGTCATTGCACATCACGATACAGTGATTGAATCCGAGGATCATGTCATTCTTTTTGTAGTGGACAAACGCCACATCCGTGAAGTCGAACAACTTTTCCAGGTAGCAGTTACTTTCGTCTAGACGGAACCCACAGCTATGCTATCAACCGCTGTGCTGAAAATTCTGGGTGTGCTGTTAGTCATGTTCAGCACCACCTTGTTACCGCCGCTCGTGATCGCGTTGATGGGTCACGACAGTGGCGTTACCGCGTTTGCGCTTGCCTACCTGGCCACCATCCTGTCGGGGTTACTGCTATGGCTACCGCTGCGCCATAAGCAACGGGAGTTGCGGGTACGGGATGGCTTTCTGATCGTGGTGCTCTTCTGGACGGTACTGGCATTGTTCGGGGCCCTGCCACTACTACTATCCCCCGACCCGCAGTTGAGCATGACCGACGCGCTTTTCGAATCGATGTCAGGTCTGACAACGACGGGTGCTACGATCCTCACCGGCATCGACTCGCTACCCCCTTCAATCCTGTATTACCGTCAGCAGCTGCAGTGGCTGGGCGGCATGGGTATTATCGTTCTGGCCGTTGCCGTGATGCCGATGCTGGGTGTCGGCGGCATGCAGCTTTACCGGGCCGAAACCCCCGGGCCGATGAAAGACACCAAGCTGACACCACGGATCACCGAGACGGCCAAGGCACTGTGGTATATCTACCTGGGACTCACAGTCAGTTGTGGGTTGGCCTACTGGCTCAGTGGCATGAGTGTTTTCGATGCCGTAGGCCATGCCTTCTCTACGGTGGCAATTGGCGGCTTCTCCACACATGACCAGAGCATGGGATTTTTTGACAGTCCCACCATCTCGTTGATTGCCAGTGGCTTCATGCTGATATCGGCTGTCAATTTCGCGCTGCACTTTACGGTAGTCCGAGCACGCTCACCGCGCGCCTACCTGCGTGATCCCGAGGTGCGCGCGTTCGCGGGCTTCGTTTCACTGGTTATCCTCATCACGCTGGTCATTTTGCTGTTCTGGAATGTTTACTCCAGCATTGGCGATACGCTGTGGCACGGTGTTTTCCAGGTTATCTCCATCGGCACGACTACTGGCTTCACCACTACCGGCTTTCACTGGTGGCCTTCATTCCTCCCAGTCATGCTGATTATCATGAGTGCTGTTGGGGGGTGCGCTGGCTCGACCGCTGGCGGCATGAAGATGATTCGGGTGGTTCTGTTGTATAAGCAGGGGCGGCGCGAAATCAACCAGCTGATACACCCGAGCGCGTTCATTACCGTGAAACTTGGAAACAAACCGGTATCAGACCGCGTCATAAATGCAGTATGGGGATTTTTTGCTCTTTACATTCTGAGCTATGTCGGGCTGTCGATCGCGATGACGGCCACCGGCGCCGATCTGGTCACCGCCTTTTCTGCAGTGACTGCCTGCCTCAATAATCTCGGGCCCGGCCTGGGCACCGTTGCTGACAATTACGCTAGTTTGAACCCACTGGGCAAGTGGATACTGTGTTTCGCCATGCTGTTGGGGCGTTTGGAAATCTTTACCCTGCTGGTATTACTGACCCCCACCTTCTGGCGTAGTTGACGTGCAGGACATGTCGCTGGGGCAACCACAACCGAGCACCTGCTTTATCGCCTCACTTACCTGTTCCGAGGTGATCTGGCTGATACAGTCACGCGGGCAAGTGATACGACGGTAACAACGCTGGCAATCGGTCACCGCACGCACCGCCACAGCATGATCACTTCTAGGGCCCACCCGAGCTTCATCGGTAGGGCCAAAAAGTGCTACCACCGGACGATTGTAGGCCGACGCGACGTGCATCGGCAGACTGTCTCCAGTCAACACCAGATCAGCCATACTCACTAACGCGAAATATTCCGACAACGAGAGCTGACCGGCAAGGCTGGTCACCCGTGTCTGGGGCAACGCCATCAGGGCCTCGGCTATCGGCTGCTGGTCTTCCACGCTACCCGTAAAGATGACGAAAAAGTCTTCATCAAGCTTTGCCACGAGCTCTACGAAATTCGCCAGCGGCCAGTTCTTGGTTGGCCAACGTGTCCGGGGACAGAACAGCGCAACTCTCTGATTAGCGACATTAAACCGATCAAGCACTTCTCGCATGCTCTGGCGGTCGGCGTCAATCACCGGGAGTATCGAGCAATGCTGACGAGGCTCGATACCACAAAGGCTCAGAACCCCTTCCATCTCAGCTATGGCATGTAATTGGGGCTGATGAAAACGCCGGGCAAACCACCAACGGCCCTTGACGCAACGCTGTTTGGCCCGGGCAGCCCACAGGAAAATTACCGTTTTCCAACTTCCTTGCAGATCCAGGGCAATCTCGAACTCACGATCACGCACGGCACGGAAAGTGCTGCGAAAGTGACCCAGCGTCCACAGGGGCCGACGCCACCAGTCGGACTTGATCCGATAACGGTCAAATGTCAGCAAACGATCGACATCGGGGCTGCAGCGGAAAACATCAGCAGCCGTCGTCGAGGTCAGCATCGTGATCGAAGCCTTAGGGTGTGCCAGTCGAACCGAGCGCAGCACCGCCGTGGCATGGACCACATCCCCCAGCGAAGTCTGCTTGATCAGCAGAATATTCATACCAGTCACTGTACGCGATCGATACCTTCAGGGCGATAGCAAACCCACAACCTATGTGTCATAGGGGGAATGCTCACCGTTGGGTCGAGTGCGAAACCACCTCAAGGTCCACAGGTACTGCTCAGGAGCACTGCGGATGCCCACCTCAAACGCCGCATTCACGGCAGTGGCATCTGCCACCGCATCATTTTCGGGAAACCCAGATAGTGCTGGGCCCAAAGTGACATGGTAGCGACCATTACGATCGAGTCGACAGAAAACCGGAATTACCTTCGCTCCTGTCATTTTGGCTACACGACCGACCACCGGCAACGTTGCAGTAGAGACTCCAAAGAATGGGGCGAACACAGAATGGGCGTGATCCAGATCCTCATCGGGCATGAGGTAGCCGACGCGGCCGGCCCGGATCGCTTTGACCAACGGTCGCAAACCCTGGTCGCGCATGAAAATCTGCGCGCCAAAACGGGAGCGTCCTTGCCACAGCCGCCAGTTCAGCAAGGGGTTGGAAGGCGACTTCATCATTGATGTCCCGGAGCCCAATCGGGCAAGGGCCGCACCGGCCATGTCGATGCCCAGCACGTGCGGGATGATCAGCAGGGTCTTTTCGCCGGAGCGTTGCAGAGCCTGTAGTTCGGCTTCGCCATAAATTGTGCACAAGCGGTCCAGTCGGGAACGCGGCGCCCACCAGACCAGACCCAGATCAAGAATGGCCTGACCATAACAGGCCAGGTGCTCATGCAGTATGGCCTCACGTGCTGCTTCATCCTGGTCGGGAAAGCACCAGGCAAGATTGATACGGGCAATGCGTACCCGCTTTTGGTTGCGGCGAAAGAATAGCCGGCCGATCTGACGCCCCAGAGCTAGCACCCAGGGCCGTGGCAATAACACGCAAAGGCCCAAAATCCCGGCCAGTACCCAGGTGCCCCAATACCGAGGTGCCAGAAAAGACAGCCGGAAACACGGTGACTCTGGATGGTTCGTTTTCAACTGGCCCTGGGTGACTGGAGTCGGCCAAGAAAAGCCGGCATCCGGATCAACAGCCCGGCTTCAGAGTCGCCCTTTCCTCCCGGCAATTCGCAGCCTGAGCGCATTTAACTTGATAAAGCCATCAGCATCTCCCTGATCGTATGCCCCCTGGTCGTCTTCGAAGGTAACCACGCTTTCATCAAACAGAGAATCGGTCGACGAGCATCGCCCGCGTACGATCACATTACCCTTGTACAACTCAAGCCTAACGATGCCGTTCACGTTTGTCTGCGATTCATCAATCATGCGCTGCAACACGGTTCTCTCTGGCGCAAACCAGTAACCATTGTAGACGAGCGACGCATAGCGGGGCATTAACTCATCCTTGAGATGGGCAACCTCTCGATCTAACGTGATAGATTCAATCGCACGATGCGCCTTGAGCAAAATGGTGCCACCGGGTGTTTCGTAACAACCGCGATTTTTCATACCGACGTAGCGGTTTTCCACCAGATCTGCCCGACCAATGCCGTGCCGGGCACCCAGTTCATTGAGCGCCATCAGCATCTTCCCTGGGCTCAAGACCTCGCCGTCAATAGCTACCGGGTCGCCGGCGGCAAATGTCAGCTCAAGAGTCTGGGATTCCTCCGGTGCCTCGCGCGGCGATGCGGTCCAGCGCCAGACTGATTCCTCAGGTGCGGTCCATGGGTCTTCCAGTTCGCCCCCCTCGTAAGAGATGTGCAGCATGTTGGCATCCATGGAGTAATCTGCTCCACCATCCTTGCGGGTCTCTACCGGGATACCGTGCTCACGCGCGTAAGCGACCAGCCGTTCGCGCGAGTTCAGGTCCCACTCTCGCCACGGGGCGATGATGCGGATCTGGGGATTCAAGGCGTAGGCATTGAGTTCGAACCGAACCTGATCGTTGCCCTTGCCCGTTGCGCCGTGGGAAATTGCATCAGCGCCCGTTTCCTGGGCGATCCGAACCAGATGACGCGCGATCAACGGGCGGGCGATAGCGGTGCCCAGAAGGTACTCCCCTTCATAAAGGGCGTTGGCCCGAAACATCGGGAACACATAATCACGAACAAACTCCTCACGCAGGTCTTCTATGAAAACCTCCCGGACACCCAGCGCTTTGGCCTTCTCCCGGGCGGGTTCAAGTTCTTCCCCCTGACCAATATCGGCCGTAAAGGTAACCACTTCACAATGGTATTGATCCTGCAGCCACTTGAGGATGATGGAGGTGTCGAGGCCGCCCGAGTAGGCGAGCACTGCCTTGCTGATTCTTTCCACGATACGGTCCGTCTGCTGAGCGAGGGTGAGTCAGCGGTTGTGCCACAGGCAATTCAACCGCTGCCTGCTACATTATATCAGCGACTTTAGCGGGATCGGTTGCGAAATCGGTAGACCAGGGCTACACTTTCGGTATCGAACGCCCCTGAGTTGGGCGTTTTGTTTTTTGTAATGCACCCTGTCGGCAGGTCAATCCGATGATGCGCCACTTCCTGACCTTAAATGATCTCTCTCCCACAGAACTGGGTGATCTGGTTCGACGTGCCGTTGCCCTGAAGCAGGCCCAGGGAGACGCGCGCCAATCCACACTGTTGCACGCTCGCACCATGGTGTTGATTTTTGAAAAATCATCAACCCGCACCCGGCTCTCCTTTGAGATCGCCTGTGCCCAGTTTGGCGGATCGTCCGTTTTCTTCTCTCCTGGAGATAGCCAGATGAGCCGCGGAGAATCCATCAGTGACACCGCACGCATTGTTTCAAGCATGGCGGATCTCATTGTTATGCGCACTGGCGCGCATGAGCGGGTTTGTACGATGGCGCAGTACTCGCGGGTACCGGTGATCAACGCCCTGTCTGATGACTTCCATCCCTGCCAACTACTCGCAGACCTTCAGACTTTTTATGAGCATCGAGGTGAAATCCGCGATGCCCGGGTCGCCTTCATCGGCGATGGCAGCAGTAATGTCTGCCAATCGTGGATTAACGCCGCTGCCATGATGGAGTTCTCATTGCATGTCGGGACGCCCGGTGGGTACCACCCGGATCCCGCTATTGTCGCTGCGGCCAAAGACCGTTGCCGACTCACTGATCAGCCTCGTGAAGCGGCTGCCGGGGCTGACCTGGTCATTACCGATACCTGGGCTGGCATGGGACAAGAAAAAGAGAAAACGCAACGATTTGCAGCGTTTGAAGGCTTTCAGGTCGACAACCCGCTAATGGCAAAAGCCAGCCCGGACGCCCTGTTCATGCACTGTCTGCCCGCGTACCGTGGCCAGGAAGTCGCTGCGGAGGTAATTGACGGTCCTCAAAGCGTAGTCTGGGATGAAGCAGAAAACAGGCTACATGCACAAAAAGCCCTGATTGAACTGCTGATCTCCTAAGGCCTAGGCAGATCCGCGTGATCTGACCCAATCGGGTGAGGGCCTGCTCAGGCGATGGCGATGGTCCGCATCTGCTCCATTGCCCGCTTTTCGATCTGCCGGATGCGCTCGGCTGAAACGCCGTATTTTTGTGCAAGATCGCCCAGCGTACGCTTCCCTTCCGTTTCGGTCAGCCAGCGCGCCTGAATAATATCCCTGCTACGCTCATCCAGTCCGGCCAATGCCTTGCTGAGTTGCGCCTGTCGAAAACGCTGCTCATCCGCCTTGAATGCCAACAACCCCGGGTCACGCGAGGAATCACCCAATGCTTCTGCTGGCGCCAGCATTCGGGGTGCCTCATCATCATCAACCTCAGGTTCAAAGGCGACATCATGACCTCCCATGCGGATTTCCATCTCCCGCACGGTTTCCGGTTTCACATCGAGCGCTTTTGCCATCGACTCAATTTCTGCCGATTTCATCATGCCCAGTCGGGCACGATTTTTGCGCAGATTGAAAAACAGTTTCCGCTGGGCCTTGGTAGTGGCCACTTTGACCATTCTCCAGTTACGAACCACATAATCGTAGATTTCCGCCTTGATCCAGTGCACCGCAAACGAAACCAGCCGCACATCCCGCTGATGATCAAACCGTTTGACTGCCTTCATCAGCCCCACGTTGCCCTCCTGGATGAGATCAGCCAGGGGCAATCCATAGCCCGAGAACCCCCGAGCGATAGAGACCACATAACGCAAATGCGAGAACACCAGTTGCCGGGCCGCATCAAGATCATGCTCATCATGATAGCGTTGGGCCAGGGCCTTTTCTTCATCTGCAGTTAGGATCGGAGCCTCGTTCACCTCGCTCAAGTACCGGGCCAGCCCCTGACTGGGACCAAGATCAGTGACGACAGGGAGTGTCTGAGTCATAAACGCATATTCCTTGCTTAAGTACACGCTTATTTTAGCACTCTACGCTTTTGAGTGCTAATACTTTTTCTTCACACACAGAATTAGGACATGTGCAATATCAACACTTTAAAGAGGTTTTGACATCAATACTCCAATGCCAGCCTTCTGGACTGGATGCGCTGAGGGCGTGGCTATGGGTCGACACCGACCAACGCCTGAGAAAAAGGCAACGCTTGGAAGGGCCGCAAATCTTCCAGTGCTTCGCCGACCCCTAAAAAAGGCACCGGCAGACCCGACTGGCGCGCCAGCGCAACCACGACGCCCCCACGCGCGGTGCCGTCAAGCTTGGTGACGCAGACCCCCGTAAGGGCAACCGCCTCACCAAATGCCGCCGCCTGCGAAAGGGCGTTCTGCCCTGTACCCCCATCCACGACCAGCAGAGTCTCATGAGGCGCCGTCGGATCGGTGGTGCTGATTACTCTGCGAATCTTCTGGAGTTGTGCCATCAGATCAGCATTTATATGTTGCCGCCCTGCCGAATCTATGATCAGGACATCTGTGTGTCGAGCCTGGGCTGCACGCATTGCATCATGCGCCACCGCAGCCGCATCTGCCCCGTGCGATTGAGCAATGACCGGAACACTCAAACGCTCGCCCCAGACCTGTAGTTGTTCGATCGCCGCAGCGCGAAAAGTATCGCAGGCCGCCAGCATGACTGAATGTCCTGATTGTTGAAACCGCGCTGCAAGCTTGGCCGCGGTGGTCGTCTTGCCGACGCCGTTAACCCCGACCATGAGGGTCACGAAAGGTGTGCCAGAGCCAGACTCAACCTGGATTGATCGCTCTGCGCCACTGAGCATCGATGCCAGATGCTCTGCCAGTACACCGCGTAAGGCATCAAGGGTTTCGATTTTTCCCAGGACACTATGTTGGCGCAAGGCATTCACCACTTCTGCGCTGGCACTGACACCCAGATCAGCCATAATCAATTGATCTTCGAGTTCATCGAAAACGGCATCATCAAAGACCACATGGCCCCGTCCAAACAGACCGGCCAGTCCGCCCGATAGCGCATCACGGGTCTTTTGCAGTCGGGAAAACAGGCCTGCTGGGCTACTGCCTCGTTTCATCTGTAAACTCGTACCGGTATTGCGGGCAACACCAGGCTTTGGTTGAACGCGCGATAATCCTATCATCGGCTGTCAAACTATTCTGTGAATACACCCGCACCGTGAATCCCTACCGTAACGAGCAACATGGCCGACTACGTATTATCGGCGGTCGCTGGAAAAAAAGACTGATCCGTTTTCGGGGTGCAGCAGACTTGAGGCCCACTCCAGACAGCGTACGCGAAACGCTGTTCAACTGGCTGGCCCCGGTAATCGAGGGCGCCCACTGCCTCGATCTTTATGCCGGCAGCGGTGCACTGGGAATCGAGGCCGCTTCCCGCGGTGCCAATTTTGTCAGCCTGGTTGAAATACATCGCAAAGCTTGTACGCAACTCCGCCAGACTCTTTCAGGCCTTGAAACTGAAAACATCGAGATCTATTGTGCCGAAGCCCTCGACTGGATGACACGCTGTAACCGCCAATACGACATCGTATTTGTTGANCCGCCCTACGGTGANNGNCTAGTTGATCGCAGCCTGCAGCGACTGTCCCGNTGTGCTCTGCTCAACCCCCATGCCCGAATCTACGTAGAATGTGGNGTCCGTGAGAAACCGATCATTCCTGTTGGGTGGAAGTTGCTGCAGCACAAAACTGCGGGTCAGGTAGCCTATCGCCTGTTCGGGATTGGAGAGGTCGATGAGTCCCGAGCGATCGACTGAGTCATCAGCCCAAGGTGCTCATACCCGCGACACCATATTGTCATCGCTGGCGTTCTCGTGTCGGAATAATCGTCGAAGCATCGGCTCAAAAAATTCCAGCGGTTCGCTGTCGTATTCCGGATCAAAACAATTCTGATCGTACTCCTCACAAAAACGGACCGCATCGTTATACCAGCGATGCTCAGCAAAGCGTGCACGTGCATTGCGATCGCCACCCAGATGATGGGCGTAGTAGTACATCTGAAACAGCCCGTGGTACTTGATGATCCAGTACGTTTTCTCTGACACGAAGGGGCGTAAGATTGATGCGGCCATCTCGCTGTGTGACATGGGTGCCAACACATCTCCGATATCGTGCACCAGGGCAGCCACGACCATTTCCTCTGTCTCTTCAGCCCGGTGTGCCCGGGTGGCCGACTGCAACGAGTGCTCCAGCCGGCTGACCGGATACCCTGAAAATGACTCGCTCAATAACCGAAGTTGCGTGAGAATACGGTCGGGTAACCCATCCACGAACTTTCGCTCCATCTCGCCTAAAAACTCGTAGTCCTCGCGCGAACCATCAGCCATTCGCTTAAAACCGACCACTTCCATTGCGCCTCCCCGGGGTAGGACCCGATTTACTTTGCCAAAAGTATGGCTGACACCCAGATCGATTGGTAGTATCCCTGTCTCATAGCCTCGCTATAAGGAAACTTAGCATACCCAATGACCACCAAGGCAATATATCCAGGCACATTCGACCCGATCACGCGAGGGCATATCGACCTTGCTGAACGTGCGGGGGTGATTTTCAACGAAGTCGTCGTTGCGATCTCGGCGAGCCCGGCGAAGGAGCCGCTATTCTCGCTTGAAGAGCGGCTTGATATGGCCCGGCTTTCCCTGTCACATGTCGACAACATTACCATTACCGGGTTCGATGGACTGCTGATCGACTGTGTTCATAATGCCGGTGCTCAAGTCGTGCTACGCGGCTTGCGGGCCGTTTCTGACTTTGAATACGAGTTTCAACTGGCCGCCATGAACCGTCGTCTCGATCCAACGATTGAGACGATGTTTCTAACACCCTCGGAGCGCTATACCTTTCTCTCGGCGTCCATGGTCAAGGAGATTGCCGGGCATGGAGGTGACGTCTCGCAATTTCTGCACCCGCAGATCAATGAGCGGCTTAACAAACGCCTTGGGCACTGAAACCGGCCCTGAACTGCGAACCCAGGTAACAAGGCGATGGCGCTGTTGATCATAGATGAATGCATCAACTGTGACGTGTGCGAGCCTGAATGCCCCAATGACGCCATTTCCCAGGGGGAAGAGATTTATCAGATTGATCCCGACAGATGCACCGAGTGTGTCGGACATTTTGAAACCTCACAGTGTGTCGAGATATGTCCAGTAGAGTGCATCCTGATCGACCCACAACACCAAGAGAGCCAGGTAGCCCTGATGGCGCGCTACTACGCGCTAACGGGCGCAGCAAAAGAAGCCTAAGTCGTTGGTAAGGTGATATCCAGGCAACGCCACAGATACCAGGTGGCGATGGAACGGTAGGGCCGCCAACGCAAGCCAGCACGAGCCAACCGGGAGGGGTCGGGCAACTCCCGCAACGCGCGCATTTTCTGATAACCCTTAAGTACCCCCAAATCCCGCGTAGGCAAGACATCCGGGCGACCCAGGTAGAAAATCAGCAGCATCTGTGCTGTCCATTCTCCAACCCCGCGTACCTCGCTCAAACAGTCTATGATCTGCTGGTCGCTCATCTTGTGCAATGCCCGGGTATCCGGTAGTACCCCCGTGACAGCACGCTCGGCCAGATCATAAAGCGCTAGACACTTCGAGCGTGACAGACCCGCCGAACGCAGCTGTTCTAATGGCATTTCCAGCAGCCGGGCCGAGTGAAGTCGTCGTCGCGCAAACAGATCCAGCAGTCGACCATGGATCGTTGCCGCGGCCTTACCGCTTAACTGTTGATAAACGATAGAGCGACCCAGGTACTCAAAAACAGAGCGGTTGCGGCGTACCTCAAGCTGTAAGTCGCCCACCTCGGCCATCACCCGGGAAAGCCCTTTATCCCGCCTGGCCAGATGTGCACAGGCTGCCAAGGCATCAAACTGACGTAGGCGTGTCATCGGAATCTGCTCGCAGGCGGTGCAGTGCACTGGCGGGATTCAACCGCCAAAGATCAATCTCATCGTTATCCTGACGAAAGGAGGCCAGGCAGTCGCGTGTAAAGCAATCGCTCAATTGTGCCTTTATCGCCATATTCACGCCCTGGTGGCCGACCAGCAGGATATCACCGGAGGTATCGTCCAGGCTATCGACAAAATCCTTGACACGGTCAGCCACATCCTTGATCCCCTCTCCTCCGGGAGCAGGTTGCAAATAACCTCCCTCACGCCATTTGTCGTAACCCGCACCATCCGCGGCACGAATCTCGACCTCAAGGCGTCCCTCATATTCTCCCAAATCCAGTTCCGTCAGCACTGGCTCGACCCGAACTGTCTGACCTAGCGCTTCTCCCAGGATCGCCGCTGTTTTCCATGCTCGTATCAGCGGCGATGAGATCACGCGGGCTGGGGCAAACCCTTGCGCCCTGAGCAACGCCCCCAGGCGCGTGGCCTGTCGATAACCCGTCGCGTTCAACGGGATATCCGTTCGCGACTGCCAGCGCCGTTCGACATTCCAATCGGTCTGACCATGGCGGGCGATCAAGAGCGTCATAAAATCCTTCTCGGTTTAACTATCACAGCCCAATTGTGGCAAAGATGCTGACGTGGTGTCACAAAAACGCCCGGCCTGCCGACAAACGGCGACTCCCCCACTGAGGGAGTCGCCACATTTTTCGCCAAACGTGTTCAGGGTTGACAACCTGTCAGCGTGGGGGTACTATCGTTTCAGAATTTGTGCATTGCACAATTTCTTTTCTCATATCCTCCTCCTTAGATTAAGCCCGTCACTTTCTTGTGACGGGCTTTTTTTTGGCCGTTACAAAAAAATACCACATTTACCGGGGTTTAATAAACTTTTTTTATTTACCCCCTATTTTCTTTTATCCATCTGTTGCCTTACCCAAACCAGTTCTAAACCTCGCCTCAGGCCTCCTCACTTATTTTGCAACGCACCAAATCAACGCAATCTCACCGGTCACGCTAGGCAGTAGCTCTTTGCCGACATTTATGGTGTGACGTCACAGCGACTGTGTACCATTTGCCGTGATGAGAAAACTCTCGTTGATTTCAATGCCCGTCATCCAGGCGGTATGCCGAATCGGATCGGATCACATTCGATCCAAAAGGCCTGATCAGCGATTAGAACGTGGTTTTGTTCTATTGAGTAACCGATTATGGCTGGGCAACCTGACACCCTAGCGGCATTTGACGTAGCACCAGGCTTACTGCATTAATCATTAACAATTCCCGAAAGACGCCACATACTAGTCTCTGCCTAATAGAGGACACTGGAGATGATTGCAAACCCACCGTCATGGCCAAACGGCGCAAAGTGTGCAGTAGCAATAACATTCGACATGGATGCCGATAGCTTCTTACACCTTCACCGGCCATCTGATAGTTTTTCCCGTGTCGCAGCTATATCTACTCTCCGCTATGGGCCAGAAATTGCTATTGAAAGAATAGTTGAGTCATATAAACAATTCGGCATAAAACAAACTTTTTTTGTCCCTGCATGGTGTATCGAGCAATACCCTGATGCTGTATCTAGAATGATGGACGGTGGTCACGAGGTCGCTCACCACGGCTACATTCACGAACATCCGAATGAACAGACGAAAGATGAGGAGGAGTATTGGCTTTGTCGAAGCATCGAAGTCATTGAGAGGGCTACTGGCAAGAAGCCACGTGGGTCTCGTTCGCCTCTCTATAACTTCTCAACCCATAGTACAGACTTATTGATCAAGTATGGATTCAAATATGATGCCTCACTTATGGGTGATGATGTACCTTACATACTGAACACGACGCACGGAGAATTAGTCGAATTACCTTCACATTGGGGGATGGACGACTGGCCACCATACGTCCACATGAGTGATATCGACTACACAATGCCGATCAAATCACCCCAAGAAGCGATTGCAGTTTTTAAGGCTGAATTCGATGCGATGTGGGAGTTTGGTGGGCTATGGGTGCCCGTTTGGCATCCTTTCGTTTCCGGTCGTCTGGCGCGATGGTTAGAGGCTACCAAGTTAATCGAGTACATTATGTGCAAAGGGAACGTCTGGTTCGCTACCATGGAGGAGATCGCAAAACATATACGCAGGCAACACCTAGATAACCCAGGAAGTATTCGAGTTCATCAGATGCCTTACTACAATTCTCCGATACAGATCACCCGCGAGAATTAAAGTTGAGATTGGCTGGTGAACCCTTGAATCTACTCTTGTACTACTTGGCAAACAGGCGGGTCATTACCATATCGGTAAATTACATTCACTACTGAGTTGCAGGCAATACAGTTTTAGCAGCAAGGTTGGTTTCAGGCACACCTGAGCAGCCAGCTCGCTCTTTGGGCATAGCCTAGGGTAGGCGATACAATACGGACCATGAGAATACCCTTGATCATCTATCGACGCTTTGGCTGTACTCTAGTTGACTGATCCTAGCTCCTCCATTTTGCTCATCTTTCCCGGCCAGGGCTCCCAGTACCCGGGTATCGGCAAAGATCTTTTTCAGGCGTTCGAATCGACTCGCAAAGTTTATGGGGAAGCAAGTGAGGTACTGGGCTACGACATGACCACCCTTTCTTTCGATGATCCACAGCAACAGATCCACCTGACTCGCTATACCCAGCCGGTACTGCTGACCCACTCAGTGGCCTGCTGGCAGGCCTTCACCGAGATGACTGGCGGCCGGGTATCGGCGCAGGCGGCCGGTGGCCACAGCCTGGGGGAATATTCAGCGCTAGTCGCTGCCGGAGTGCTGGAGTTTGCCGTGGCCCTGCGCCTGGTCGCCGAACGCGGCCGGCTGATGGGAGAACTGGGTGAGGGCGAAATGGAGGCCCTGCCACTGGATCTTGAGAGCGCCCGGTCGCTTGCCAACCGGCACTACTGCGCCGTT
>PBSU01000020.1 GCA_002726415.1 Acidiferrobacteraceae bacterium
TCGGCCTCCGGCACAACCACCGGGCCAAAGCCTAACGTCTCCAGGGCCTGGCTGATGACATCTCTCAACTGGTTACGCTCGACGACCATATCGATCGCCCCGTGGGCGAGCAGAAATTCGGATTGCTGAAAGCCCTCAGGCAGGGTTTCCCGTACCGTTTGCTCGATAACACGAGGACCGGCGAAACCTATCAACGCATGCGGTTCCGCCAGGATCACATCGCCCAGCATGGCCAGGCTCGCAGAAACCCCACCCATGGTCGGATCAGTGAGCACCGAAATATAGGGGATAGCGGCGTTACGCAAACGGTTCAACGCGCCTGCGGTTTTGGCCATCTGCATAAGAGAGAACAACCCCTCTTGCATCCGGGCACCGCCGCTCGCACTGAAGCACACAAAAGGCGTTCGATTTTCAACCGCCACATCGACCGCGCGCGTAAACTTCTCTCCCACAACTGACCCCATCGAGCCTCCTAGGAAACGAAATTCGAAAGCGGTAGCAACGACAGGTATCGCGCGAACCGAGCCCTGCGCGGTCAATAAGGCCTCTGATTCCTCGCTGTCCTTATGGGCCTCTACAAGTCGGTCACGATACCGCTTCGCATCTCGAAAGCGCAACGGATCTACTGACTTAAGCCGTGGGTCCATCTCCTCAAAACTTCCTTGATCGAAAAACCCAGTGAGTCGAGCCCGTGCAGAAAGGCGCATATGGTGTCCACATTTGGGACACACTTGCAGGCCACGATCGAGATCAGCGCCGTATAACACTGCATTACACTGAGCGCATTTTCGCCAGAGACCCTGCGGCACCCCCCGACGTGTTCCGACCGATGCTACGTCCTTAATCTTGGGTGGGATCAACTTGTCGAACCAACTCATCAGGCCGACTCCCCCTGTCGCTGGGTGTCATAATCTCGCACCGCGTTGCAAAAATCCACGATCATCTGAGCGTTCTTTTCGCCCGGTCCCGTCTCTACTCCAGTGCTGACGTCGACACCCCAGGCACCCGACTGGTGCAGTGCTTGTGCAACATTAGCGACCCTCAGACCCCCGGCAACAATAATAGGCACAGTCGATTCAACACAGGCTTGGTGCCAGTCAAAGGCCACACCAGTACCCCCATGGACTTCTTCACAGAAAGTATCCAACAAAAGGGCCGCGGCTTTAGGATGTGATTCAAGGGCTTTGAGAGGATCGATCTCTGGCTTCATTCTGATGGCCTTGATGTAAGGCAACCCAAATTGCTCACAGGCCGCCCGGGTCTCGTCCCCGTGAAACTGCAAAATGGTTAACGGCACCTGATCAAGGACTGTCTCCACCTGCCCCGGCACAGGATCCACAAATACCCCAACCAGGTCTACCAGTAGCGGAACTTCGCGCCCAACTGCAACCGCCGCGGAAATACCCATCATCCGTCGGCTCTGGGGGACGAAAACCATTCCGATTGCATCCGCGCCGCACTCTGCCGCAACAGCTGCATCTGAAGCTCGGGTGATTCCGCATATCTTGATCCGGGTCCGCACAACCCTATTCTAACGGCTCGTACTGGATTGATCCGGGCTCTACCAGAAGCGGCAGGGTGGCGAAGCCACCGGCAGATGAAATCTTTCGGGATAAACAACCCGCGTCAGGTAAAGTCCGTGGGGCGGTGCGGTCACACCCCCGGTCCGCCTATCCCGGCTCGACAGCACCTCCGCCGCCCAATCGACAGGCTTATCCTTTGCCCCAATCGCCATCAAAACACCGGCGATGTTTCGAACCATGTGGTGCAAGAACCCGTCCGCATCGATATCGATCCATACCCATGGCCCCGAGCCTGCTATTGTCAAGGCCTGGATTTCCCGCACCGGCTGACGGGATTGGCAACGACTCGCCCGATAGGCGGAAAAATCATGGCGCCCTTCCAAGGCCGAGGCGGCCTCGACCATCCGATCGACGTCCAGGTGTCTATAAGTCCACGTCACCTTACCTTCAAGGAAGGTCGGCCGAACCGGTCGGCAGAAGATCACGTAGCGGTATGCGCGACTGGTCGCACCAAACCGAGCGTGGAATTCGCCGCTGACTGGTCTGACCCAGTTGACTGCGATGCCGGCGGGGCTTGAAGTGTTCGCGCCGCGTAACCAGGCGCCGGGGCTACGATGCGCCGTTGAATCGAAGTGGACAACCTGCCCGGTCGCGTGGACGCCGGTATCTGTGCGGCCGGCCGTAATTACCCGTACTGGTTCGGCAGCCACCGTACTCAAGGCGGACTCCAGAGACTCCTGTACTGAGCGAACCCCCGATTGGACCTGCCATCCATGAAAACGGCTTCCATCGTACTCAATTCCCAAAGCGTAACGACGCTGAGGTTTTGCGGAGTTGGTGTGATCGAGCATGAAAACTGCGCTAAAAAAGAACGAGTATTGTAGAATTTACCCCTACGGGCAGGGGAGATTGTACCCTCGGCAAAAAAATTTCTTTTTTTGCCAGCGGCACCCCGCTGACCTGACCGACTGATACTCCACAGAATCCAGACTCGATGGCACCTGACACCCCTACCGCTGAACCGCTCGAATCCTATCGCAGTGGCCCTGACGCCCACGGCCACTTCGGTATCTTCGGTGGACGATTTGTCGCAGAGACGCTAATGCCACTGGTCCTTGAACTGGAGGCAGCCTACACCGATGCATGCCGTTCGAGCGAGTTTCAAGATGAATTCGACTACTACGCCGAACACTACATCGGCCGCCCCAGTCCGCTCTATTTTGCTCGCAGCCTTACGGAGACGCTTGGGGGCGCAAAAATCTATTTCAAACGGGATGAACTTAATCACACAGGGGCGCACAAGATTAATAATACGCTCGGCCAGATCCTGCTCGCCCGGCGGATGGGTAAATCCCGAATCATTGCCGAAACCGGGGCCGGCCAACATGGGGTGGCGACAGCAACGGTTTGCGCCCTTTTCGATCTACCCTGTGTTGTATACATGGGCGCCACGGATATCGAACGCCAGGCTCCGAATGTTTTTCGAATGAAGTTACTCGGGGCAGAAGTGATTCCCGTTACCAGCGGCACCGGCACGTTGAAAGATGCGATGAATGATGCGTTACGGGACTGGGTCGCCAATGTTGAGGACACCTTCTACATCATCGGAACCGTCGCTGGGCCACACCCCTACCCTGCCATGGTCCGGGACTTTCAGAGTATTATTGGTCGCGAGACCCGCGAACAGATCCAGGCTGCCGAAGGCCGGCTTCCCGATGCGCTCGTCGCCTGCATCGGCGGTGGCTCAAACGCGATGGGACTGTTCCATCCCTTTCTCGATGACGCAGTCCGCATTGTTGGCGTCGAGGCAGGCGGTCTCGGCGTGGATACAGACAAGCACGCGGCCTCGCTGACCGGTGGGCGACCCGGGGTTCTTCACGGTAACCGGACCTACCTGCTTCAGGATACAGACGGTCAGATTACAGACGCCCATTCAATCTCTGCGGGACTGGATTACCCGGGGATCGGTCCGGAGCACTCTTGGCTTCATGAACTCGGCCGTGTTGAGTACGTTTCGGTGACCGACGCCGAGGCGTTAGAAGCCTTTAAGTTATGCTGTCAGGCCGAGGGTATCATCCCGGCCCTGGAACCCGCCCATGCGCTCGCCCACGTCACCAAACTGGCGCCCCAGATGAGCAAAGACCAGATTATCGTGATGAATCTGTGTGGCCGCGGAGACAAGGATATCTTTACGGTTGCACAGGCGTTGGGAGTCGAACTGTGACCAAGTCAGACCGCCTCGCGGAGACTTTTGCGCGCCTGAACGCTGAAGAACGCGGCGCACTGGCGACATTTATCACCGCTGGCGATCCCGACCTGCCCACCAGCGCTAAGTTGCTGCAACGATTGCCCGGCGCTGGGGCCGATATCATTGAGTTGGGTATGCCATTTTCTGATCCCATGGCCGATGGACCTGCGATCCAGGCGGCCAACCTGCGCGCTTTAAAACAAGGGGCGTCCCTCGCAAAGACTTTGGAGATGGTGTCCACATTTCGTACCGAGGATGAGGTCACGCCCATCATCCTTATGGGTTATTTCAATCCTATCTATCAATATGGCGTCAGCCGGTTCGTGAACGACGCCACTCAGGCCGGGGTTGATGGTTTGATTTTGGTCGATCTGCCCGTAGAGGAAGATGCAGAGTTGTGTGATCCGGCTCGCACTGGCGGTCTGCACTGGATCCGGTTGGTCACACCTACCACGGACGAGAAGCGATTATCGACCGTACTGCGCAACAGTAGCGGGTTCGTTTATCACGTCTCAATCGCAGGGATCACTGGCACACGCTCTGGCGCCGCTGGATCGATCGACGATGCCGTCACACGACTCCGTCGCCATACCTCATTACCGATTGCCGTGGGCTTTGGCATAAAAACTTCTGAGCAAGTTGCTGCTATAACCAAAACTGCCGATGCTGCGGTAGTGGGTTCGGCGATCATCAACGTGATTGAAGCCAATCTTGATGACCAAGGTCAGGCAGAACCTGCCCTGTTGGATAATGTCTGCACCCTAGTCACGGCACTCGCCCAGGGTGCCCGCAATTAGGGGAAGTTCAGCGGCCCCAGTCGGAGCCATGCCGCGCAGCTCTCAGTCGATGTCCAACTGACCCAGCAAGCTCTCCGCCTTTCCCGCCTGAATCGCATCGCCTTGCCTTATGACAGAACGTAATAACTCTCTGGCCGCCGCCTCATCGCCCATCTCAATATAGGCGACCGCCAAATCCAGCTCGGTCGCGGCCTCATTCTGGGTTTCGGATTGGGCGGGTGAATCCAGCTCATGCGCGGCGGGCGAATCAAGGCCCAATTCCGGTTCAGAGGTTACCGGCATTTGCTCTTCAGGCAGCGGCATCTCGATATCAAAATCGATGCCCGCCCCTAGATCAGACAGGGCGCCCATGTCACCCGCGGTGGCCGGAACCGACGACCCTCCCCTGAAGGAACTCTCGGCAGCCGGTTCAATCTCAAACTCAATTCCCGGGTCAATCTGATCCCTATTATCAGTTTTTGGCTCAGCCGGTAAAACAGATGCCGCAGCGACGCTGTCGCTACTGTGATCATCAGCGCCAGCGTCCCCCGGCATTGCCAGCCCATCGTGGAGCGGGGGGCCCGGATCCGAGTCTCCAGTTTCGGTTTGAACAAGCGCCAGGACATGGGCTTGTTCTGGGGAATCGGGTGCTACGGTATTGAGTAATTCATCAGCGAGCTTCTTAAACGCAGAGAGATCTCCCAAAGCACGGTACACTTCAAGCAACTTGATCTTAAGCTCGTTGCGCTCAGGCGAACGCTGAATCGCCTCGCGCAACGTTTGCTCTGCCTGAGCACCTCTGCCATAGGCAAGATAAATCTCGGCCTCAGCGAGCGGATCGACTTCGTCACTTTGAACTGCTACGCCGCGTTGTGTTTCCACTTCGGTAACGAATCCTGCGCCAATGCTTTCCTCAACGGGTGCCGGCTCCACAGACGCCGGTGCCCTGACGGTGGCCGGTTGATCACTAAAGAGTCCCTCTCGGCGAGGTGGATTCAACTCGGTTTCTCCTTTAGCGGTTACCGTCGCGTAAGACCGTCGACGTCGGACCAACAGCCAGATCAGCAGTAGCGCCACCGCCAGCCCAAGCAAAGGCGCAGTGGCATCGCCCAAGACTTGATCGAATTCACGAGGAACGACAGGAAAGTGTGTGACACCCTGCTCGATTAGTGCGCCGGCCAGCCCTGCCAAAAACTGTGCCCGGTTTGCAAGCCAGTCCAAGGTCTGATCTGGTGCGACCCAGGGCGGAGCAGGCGTGATCATCCGGCCCGAATCACTGGAAACCGGCGTTAAGGCGTCTTCTTCAACTAGCGGGCCGGGTTCTGTTGCTTCCGATGGCGCCATTGGCGTTAGCTCAGAGCTCAAAGTCGCGGGTGAGGCGGTGGGCGACTCATCAATTACGACTGCATCTTGGGTGCTGGCGGACGGGGTTTCCCCAGCAGGCACCTCAGGTTCCGGTTCTTGACCGGCCACCATGTCGGCTTGCGTCTGTATTTCCAACATGACCTGTAGACGCTGTTGCACCAGCGCTAACTGACTCTCCTGAAGCTCAATTAACTGCATGGTTTTTTCTAATTGTTTCTGCAGCAACGCCACCTGTTGACTCAGTTGGTTATTCTCCAGCACCTTCGATCCCAGCGCTTCCTCCACCCCGCTTAACTTATCTGTCAATGCCGTTATCTGACTTACCTGCGGCGACACCATTTCGCGAGCGGGAGGGTTTTGGGTCTGCTCAGGGGAGGTCGTAATCTTTTCTTGCCTCCCCATTGTGGGCGGGACGGGTTGTACGATTCGCAACACATAGTCAGCGGTGCTATCTTTATTTACGACAGGCCGCGTACTATCTGACCTCTGCGGACCCGCGACGGCGGTCCAATTTCGTGTACTTTGCTCACCTGAAGCAGATCGGGCCTGCCTATCAAGCCAGGCCATCAGCTGCATCTCATAAACGTCAGTGGCGGTAGCTTCATCAACTGCCAACATGAGCCGCCGGGAAGGCATATGTAACGATGCCCCTTCGCGCATCAGATTCATGTTTCCATCGATGAAGGCGTCGGGGTTGTCGTTGACCAACGCGATCATCTTTTGGTGTAGCGTAATTCCCACCTCTGTGTCGAGATTTCGAGCAATACTGACCAGGGTTTCTCCGCGACCTACCGGGCCATAACGATCACCGGGGTAAAGCCAATCCTCCGGGGCCTTTTCCACATCGACCACCGATCGGTCATCGATGCTGACGTAGTTAGGTGGATCGAGGATAGCGGTATAGTCCCGCAGAAGCTGTCGATCTGGTAAATCCAGTGCTAAGAGAAAACGCAGAAATGGGGTTCGAACGGGGGTGGATGAACTGATGCGGATTCGGGGAGGATCTGAACTCACTTCCAGCGCAAATACCAATTCCGCTAGCATCGGGTCCAGCGCCAATCCGAACGCCATATGCGCCTGGTCCGATGCCAGACCAACCGAGGCACCGTCGTCGGTAGTCCCCTCAGGTAAGCCCCTGAGCACTATCTCCCCTTCAAAAGGCTCGTAGAGGTGAGACCGAACCGTCAGTTCTGATAGTTCGACCGCTTGCAGAGTGCCCGGAGTACCAACCACCAGGAAAACCACAACCGCCAAAATGAGGCGCCGGTACCAAAACCAGGACCGCTTACGCCAGGGCATGGCAGACGTGCTGTTGCATATCCCAAACATGAAGGTGATTATAGGCAGACCACGAGCCCGAACCAATCATCGGGCTGACCAGATGCGGATGTACTGAGTCTAACTAAGGCTGCTGTAGCAGGGATTCTGCAATCTGAACACTGTTCAGTGCGGCACCCTTGCGAATATTGTCTGCCACTACCCACATGCACAGACCCCGCTCACAGGAGATATCTTCGCGAATCCGGCCCACAAAAACTGGATCGGTATCAGCAGCATCCGTCACCGCAGTCGGATAGCCTCCCAGGGCTCGTTCATCGATGACCGTGACTCCTGGGGCAACCCGCAATAACTCCCGGGCCCGGGTGGCACTGATTTTCTCGCGGGTTTCAAGATGTATTGCCTCTGAATGCCCATAAAACACGGGAATGCGTACCGTCGTAGGATTCACCGCAATTGAATCATCTTCGAAGATCTTTTGCGTCTCCCAGACCATTTTCATCTCCTCGCGGGTATACCCATTCTCCTGAAAGGTGTCGATCTGCGGGATCGCGTTGAAAGCAATCTGCTTGGGCATCACCTGACTCTCAACCGACTTGCCATTTAGCAGCGCTGCGGTCTGTCCGGCGAGTTCTTCCATCGCCCTTTTCCCGGCGCCAGAGACGGCCTGATAGGTTGCGACATTGATACGGACGATACCCACCGCGTCATAAATTGGTTTTAGTGCCACGGCCATCTGGATCGTAGAGCAGTTTGGATTTGCGATGATGCCTTTGTGAGAAGCGATCGCATGCGAATTGACCTCTGGAACCACCAGAGGAATCGCAGGATCCGTTCGAAAATAGGAGGTATTGTCGATAACCACACAGCCTGCGCCAACAGCCTGCGGTGCGTATTCTGCCGAGACACTGCCTCCTGCAGAGAACAGCCCGATGTGTGCACGTGAAAAATCAAAAGCCTGCAACGCTTCCACCATCACAGGCTTGTTTCGGAACAGTACCGTCTTGCCGGCGGACCGCTCACTCGCCAGCGGGTAAAGTGCCCCCACAGGAAAGTCGCGCTGCTCGAGAATCCGGATCATGGCCTCCCCAACCGCGCCGGTCGCGCCCACCACCGCCACATCAGGAGTCTTGGGGAACGTCATCTGGATTTTCCTGAATGGTTAGCCGGCGCTTCTAAACGCGGTCAGTGCTTGGCAAATCTCCAAACAGCCACGGCGCCTCAACTGCGCGGCGGGTTTCATAATCCTGGATCTCATTTTCGTGCCGTAAGGTCAGGGCGATATCATCCAGGCCCTGCAATAGACAGTTCTTTTTAAAATCATCGATTTCAAAGCGATAGACCCGACCGTCATCGGTCGTCAATGCTTGACGCTCAAGATCCACTTCCAATTCGACAGGCTCATCAGACAGATCGCGGTTAAACAGCCAGTCAATATCTGCTCCAGGCAGCACGATTGGCAACACCCCATTCTTAAAGCAGTTATTAAAAAAGATATCGGCAAAGCTACCCGCGATCACGGTCCGAATACCAAAATCGCGTAACGCCCAAACAGCGTGTTCCCGCGACGATCCACACCCGAAGTTTTCCCGGGCAAGCAGGATCCGTCCCTGACAGTACGGTTCTTGGTTCAAAACGAATGCTTCATTTCGCGGCCGGTCGCTGCAGTCTTCCCCCGGTTCACCCTGGTCAAGATAACGCCAGGCATCGAAAAGATTGTCGCCGAACCCCGATTTTTCAACCGACTTGAGGAATTGTTTGGGAATGATTGCATCGGTATCTATATTGCTCCGGTCCACCGGAATCACGATACTCGAATACTTGATAAACGGGTCCATCTCCCCTCCCTTATAACTCGTTTGGATCAGTAAAACACCCTGTGATCGCTGCAGCCGCGGCCATAGCAGGAGAAACAAGATGGGTGCGCCCGCCGTAGCCCTGCCGGCCCTCGAAATTTCGGTTCGACGTTGCAGCACATCGCTCGCCCGGGTCGAGCCGATCCGCGTTCATCGCCAGGCACATTGAGCATCCCGGCTCGCGCCACTCGAAGCCGGCATTGCGAAACACCTCATCTAGCCCCTCGGATTCGGCCTGCCGTTTTACCAGTCCGGACCCAGGAACCACCAAGGCCTGCTTGATACCGCTGGCTACCGTACGCCCATTGGCAACCGCCGCGGCCGCTCTGAGGTCTTCGATGCGGCCATTGGTACAGGCCCCGATAAATACCTTGTCTAGGGGGATTTGATTGATCGGCGTGCCCGACTCAAGACCCATATACTCAAGCGCTCTAACCCAGTCTTGGGTGCGATTTCCATCTGGGGCATTTTCAGGGTCGGGTACCACGTCATCAATACTGACCACCATCTCGGGAGAAGTGCCCCAGGTCACTTGTGGACGTAGTCGGGACACATCGAGCTCAAATTCCAGGTCAAATGCTGCATCCGGGTCGGAGACCATTTCCCGCCAGGCCACGGCCGCGTTGTCGAACGCTGACCCGGACGGTACGTAAGGTCGTCCGGCCATATAGCTCACGGTCGCCTCGTCCACCCCAACCAGGCCTGCTCGTGCTCCACCTTCAATTGCCATGTTGCACAGAGTCATTCGCGCCTCAATGGATGCCTCCCGCACCGCACTACCCGCAAATTCCATAGCGTAGCCAGTACCGCCAGATGTTCCGATCAAGCCGATAACCGCCAGGATCATATCCTTGGAGGCAATACCCTCTGGTAGCGGGCCTGTGAGCGTGATACGCAAGTTCTGCATCTTTCGCGCGACCAGGCATTGCGTCGCTAGTACATGCTCTACCTCAGAGGTGCCGATGCCGAAAGCCAACGCCCCCAGTGCACCATGGGTGGCCGTGTGGGAATCACCACAGACGATAGTCATGCCCGGTTGGGTAACCCCCTGTTCGGGCCCAACGACATGGACCACACCTTGTCGGGGGTCTGCCATATCGAACTCGGTAATACCAAACTCGGCGCAGTTGCTATCCAAGGTCTGAACCTGGAGCCGAGAGACAGGATCAACGATTCCAGCATTACGGTCAGTCGTGGGTACATTATGGTCAGCAACCGCGAGATTGGCGGCCCGCCGGCGAGGTTGCCGGCCTGCTTCGCGTAACCCGGCGAAGGCCTGGGGCGAGGTCACTTCGTGTAGCAATTGCCGGTCTATGTAGATCAACGCGGTCCCATCATCCGACTGGCGCACCAGGTGATCGTCCCAAAGTTTGTCGTAAAGTGTTCTTGCTGTCATTTCGCTATCCCCCGGGGGCGCGCGATTCTAGCACAGGCCCCCTATTTTCAACCTTAGCCCGCCCCGCGACCGTACCTGGCGGGCTTTGCCCCCAGTCCGGCCAGCAATACACAGTGCTATGCTTAACCTCTTCTTGAATAAGCGTGTCTGGGCCAGATCGGTGATTAGTTTCCGTGCTTTTTTCTTGCAACTCGAAACCCGGATCGGCCGGGTGCTTCTGCCGATCGACCCAGACGCTCTCACCGTCGAACGACTGATTTCTTCTCAAGCCGCCTATCCTGAATTAGCTCGAAGCGCTGCGGTCCAGATCTATCATGCGAATGCGTGTCGTTCACTGGATGACCCAGTCAGTCATTATCCGACTCTGGATGCACTGGGGCACTTAAAGCAACAGCGCTTGGAAGGCGAAAAACTTGACATCACTGCGGCTGACTTTCTCGAATCTCTGGGTCAGCACACCAATGCGCTGTTGATGTCAGACCCCCAACCGGCAGCGGCGCCTGTCTCTTTACCGGCGCAAGGCCGCACTCGCAACCGCCGGGAGGCTCCGGTCGGAGAATAATTAAGCGCCCGATGGGATCAACGGCCCCGGCGTCTCACCCACACCCAGGCTACGTTGACGGAGTAGATGATCGATCAATACCAATGCGAACATCGCTTCAGCTATTGGGACCGCCCGGATACCTACGCAGGGATCGTGCCTGCCGGTCGTGGTGACATCGACTGGTTCACCGTCTATGCCTACACTCTGACCTGGTGTTGGAATACTGGATGTAGCCTTAAACGCCATTGACACCCGGATCTGCTGGCCACTGGAAATCCCTCCGACTACCCCGCCCGCGTTATTGCTGAGGAAGCCCTGCGGTGTCATCTCGTCACGATGTTCGCTGCCTCGTTGGACAATACTATCGAAGCCGGCACCGATTTCCACGCCCTTTACCGCATTGATCGAAACCATGGCGCGGGCGAGATCTGCATCGAGGCGATCAAAAACCGGTTCACCCAGGCCCGGAGGAACGCCCTCGGCCATCACATCTACCCGAGCACCAACGGAATCTCCATCGCGGCGCAATGAATCGATCAAAGCAGCGATTTCACTGACCTTGGCCGGATCGCAGAAAAAAAACGGGTTCTCATCAATCGAATCCCAGTGACATTGGTGTGCGCGAATGCCTCCAATCTGGCTGAGGCAACCTCGAATCTGAATCCCGGCATCAACCCGGAGGTATTTGCGGGCAACCGCCCCCGCTGCAACCCGAGCGGCCGTCTCCCGGGCTGAAGCACGCCCGCTTCCGCGATAATCACGGATACCATATTTTTTCAGGTAGGTATAGTCGGCGTGTCCGGGACGGAACTGCGATCTAATCTTGTCGTAATCTCTCGAACGGGCATCTTCGTTTCGAATCAGCAAAGCTATTGGCGTACCGGTGGTCCTTCCCTCAAAAACTCCCGAGAGGATCTCGACCACATCACTCTCACGACGCTGAGTGGTGTACCGGGATTGGCCGGGTCGGCGGCGATCAAGATCCCCCTGGATATCGGACGCGTCTAATTCCAGCTGCGGCGGGCAACCATCTACAATGCAACCCAATGCGGGGCCATGGCTTTCGCCGAAACTGCTGACGCGGAACAGCGTGCCAAATGTGTTACCACCCATCGTTAACCCCTGCAGTGCGCAGTCGCTCCTCAAGCACGCGGCAGTGTGACCCCCTTTTGGCCCTGGTACTTGCCTTTGCGATCTTTATATGAAACTTCACAGCATTCATCTGCCTCGAAAAAAATGACCTGGGCCACCCCTTCATTTGCATAAACCCGTGCCGGCAGCGGTGTGGTATTGGAAAATTCAAGCGTTACGTACCCTTCCCACTCAGGCTCGAATGGCGTCACATTTACAATAATACCGCAGCGCGCATAAGTCGACTTTCCCAAACAGATCGTCAGGACGTTGCGGGGAATCCGGAAATATTCAACGGTTCTAGCCAGGGCAAAGGAATTGGGTGGAATAATGCAGCATTCGCCCTCGAAATCAACAAAACTGCTCTCGTCAAACGCCTTGGGATCCACGACTGCTGAATTGATGTTGGTGAAAATCTTAAACTCACTGGAACAACGAATGTCATAACCATAGCTCGAGGTCCCGTAGGACACGACCCGCTGACCCGCCACCGTTGAAATCTGCCCAGGCTCATAGGGTTCGATCATTCCCTGATCCGCCATACTTCGAATCCAGCGATCTGATTTGATTGACACGTCGAACTCCCGCTAGGTGTTTTGTACTACGATGGATGGAAATACATCCGAGTAACTTCGTTTTCGGGCAGCAAGCCGCCCTGTAAGGTGGCGGGCAATTTGGCGATAGTTGGAGGCTACGGCGCCGTCAGGATCGGCCACCACGGTCGGTCGGCCCGCATCGGCGTCTTCTCGAATGCGGATGTCGAGCGGAATCCCGCCGAGTGTCTCAACTCCATATTCCTCAGCCATCCGTTTGGCGCCGCCCGCACCGAAAATCTCTTCTTCATGCCCGCATTGACTGCAGATGTGCGTGCTCATGTTTTCAATCACGCCAAGAACCGGAATTTCCACTTTTTCGAACATCTTAAGGGCTTTTCGGGCATCAAGCAGGGCTATGTCCTGTGGTGTCGTGACGATCACGGCACCTGACACCGGTACCTTTTGCGCTAACGTGAGCTGCGTGTCTCCCGTCCCCGGGGGCAGATCAATCACTAAATAGTCCAGATCTGTCCAGCGTGTATCGTTCAGTAACTGCTCGAGGGCCTGGGTGACCATCGGACCCCGCCAGATCATCGGCGTATCCTCGTCGATCAAAAACCCAATCGACATCGCCTGTAACTCATAACTGACCATCGGTTCAAGGCTTTTGCCATCGCTGGATTGAGGTCGCCCGCTGATTCCCAGCATTCGGGGCTGACTGGGACCATAAATATCTGCATCGAGCACGCCTACCGTCGCCCCCTCTACAGATAAGGCCAATGCAAGGTTAGATGAGACAGTAGACTTACCCACGCCTCCTTTGCCTGAGGCAACCGCGATAATATTCCGCACCCCTTTGATAGGGGTGACGCCCTTTTGAACTTCGTGAGCGACCACAGCAGTCTCGATAGTGACTTCAACACTGCAGGGTTCGCCGGCAGCGGAACAGATCACCTCATCCACCAGGGTTCTAAGCTCGCGGTGCCAACCCAATGCCGGGTACCCAAGCGTGATTTGCGCCGAAACCTTGTCATCGTCTACGGAGAGGGCGCTGATACTCTTAGCTTCACCAAAACTCAGTCCGGTGTGAGGATCGGTGAGTGCCTCAAGGGCCCCCAGAATTTGTTCTCTAGATAATTTCGTCATATTGAATGATCTGCCATTTAAGAATCCCGCCCCTGTGCTCTAAGCGGTCACCACTACTAAAAAACCGATGATGCTACCACAGGCGGGATTCAGCAATGACCCCCTTGGGATATACTTGCTGATCGTCTGGCGTCCTCATCGTTACAGCCCTGACCCGGTCCTCTTCTTCAACCATAGCCTTGAACCCACTACGGGAATTCACGAACCATGACGTCTAAACCCCGAACGATGCTGATCACGAGTGCGTTGCCTTACGCGAACGGCCCGATTCATCTGGGGCACCTGGTTGAGTATATTCAGACGGATATCTGGGCCCGTTTTCAGCGCCTTTGTGGAAATCACGCTATCTATGTCTGCGCTGAGGATGCCCACGGGACGCCGATCATGCTTAAGGCTCGAAATGAAAATATCGCGCCAGAGACCCTAATCGAGCGAATCGGCACAGAGCACCGCCGAGATTTTTCAGATTTCAACATCGCCTTTGACAACTATTACACCACACACTCGGAAGAAAACCGTTATTTCGCCGAATACATTTTCGAGCAGTTATCTACCAACGGTCATATCACCAAACGCACCATCACTCAGGCCTTTGATCCTGTCGAGCAGATGTTCCTGCCAGACCGTTTTATCCGGGGCTCCTGCCCGCGGTGCGACGCGCCGGATCAAAATGGTGACAACTGTGAGGTCTGTGGCGCTACTTACGTCCCGACTGACCTGACAGATCCGGTGTCGGTTATCTCTGGCGCTACTCCAGTCTCGAAGAACTCCGAACATTACTTTGTTCAGCTTGCTGACTTTGACGGCATGCTGCGCGAATGGACCGGCTCCGACCGACTGCAGTCCGAAGTGCGCAACAAACTCGCAGAGTGGTTTGACGCAGGCCTGCGGGATTGGGACATTTCCCGCGATGCACCATATTTTGGATTTGAAATTCCCGGATCCAATGACAAATTCTTTTATGTGTGGCTGGATGCTCCGATCGGCTACATGGCCAGTTTTCGAAATCTTTGCGATAAATCTGATTTGGACTTTGACAGTTTCTGGGGAAAAGACGCAAAGACTGAGCTTTACCATTTTGTCGGTAAGGATATTCTATATTTCCACACCCTGTTCTGGCCGGCCTTGCTTCATGGTGGAGGTTTTCGCACCCCTACGGCGGTTTTTACCCACGGCTTTCTCACGATTAATGGACAGAAAATGTCCAAGTCCCGTGGCACTTTTATCACGGCTCGTGCCTATCTTGACCATCTGGAACCAGATTGTCTCCGGTACTATTTTGCGGCCAGACTCAATAACCGCGTTGAGGATATCGACTTTAATGTCGATGACTTCGTGAGCCGGGTTAACTCTGATCTGGTCGGCAAGGTCGTGAACATCGCGAGTCGCTGCGCCGGGTTCATTGAAAAGCGCTTTTCCGGGCAGTTATCTGCGCGACTCCCCGATCCGGCTCTTTATCAGCACTTCGTCGATGCAAACCAGGTTATCTGTAACGCCTACGAGGGACGCGAGTTCAGTCGGGCTATTCGAGAGATCATGGCGCTTGCGGACCAGGCGAATCAGTACATTAACGCCTGCCAGCCTTGGGTCATAGCACGCGATGAAAATCGCGACGGCGAACTCCAGGCAATTTGCACGCAAGGGCTAAACCTTTTCCGCATTTTGATGATCTGGCTTGCACCTGTCGTGCCCGCGCTTGCTGAGCGAAGCGCTGCTTTTCTGCGCTGCCCGATCGGGGAAAACGGCACGCTGGGTAATATTCCCAGCCCATTGACGGATCACCAAATTGAGCCCTTTAACCGCTTGCTTAACCGGATCGAACTCCGGGATGCCCAGGCAATGATGGATCAGACCCAGATGATAGAACAAATTGAAGAACCCGCAGCCTCGACCACGCACCTCATCGATGAACCCGTCGCCGAACAGATCACGATCGATGAGTTTGCAAAGATTGACCTTCGTATCGCTCGGGTCTCAAGTGCTGAGACCGTTGAGGGTGCAGATCGCCTCCTGCGACTGACTCTCGACCTCGGTGGAGAAACCCGGCAGGTCTTTGCCGGCATTAAGGCTGCCTATGCTCCCGACGCACTGGTTGGACGCCACGTCATCGTCGTAGCGAACCTCGCACCACGCAAGATGCGTTTTGGTGTATCAGCTGGCATGATCCTGGCCGCTTCGGGCGACGACGATGCCGGAGGTATCTTTCTTATCGAACCTAACCAGGGCGCTGAACCGGGTATGCGCGTCCGCTGAGGCCCAAGGAAACGACCGGGTGGATACTCACGCCCTATTGCCCAATCAACGCGCACTTTTTGATATCCCTGAGGGAATCAGCTATCTGAATTGCGCTTATATGTCGCCCCTGCCGCGATCGAGCCTCACCGCTGGCGCCGCAGGGCTGGCATCCAAGGCCCAGCCGTGGACCATCTCACCACCACAGTTCTTCGAGACCGCAGAAGACATCCGGGTCCTTGCCGCTCTTTTATTCAACGCCGATTCGGATGACCTCGCTATTGTGCCATCTGCAAGTTATGGTCTCGCGGTCGCGGCAAAAAATTTGAAGGTGCAAGCGGGGCAAAATATCATCGTCCTGGCGGATCAATTTCCATCAAACTTTTACGTCTGGAAAGATCTCGCCCGCCAACAAGATGGGCGCTTGGTGACAGTCCCGCGCCCAGCTGACGGTGACTGGACAAGGGTTTTACTTGAATCCATCGATGACCAGACCGCAATTGCTGCACTCCCGCATTGTCACTGGACTGACGGCACCCTGGTAGACCTGGCGGCAATACGAGAGGCACTGGATCGGGTCGGCGCAGCGCTGGTAGTCGACCTGACCCAAAGCCTTGGCGCGATGGAGTTTGATACCGCTTTGGTCAGGCCCGACTTTGCGGTAGCTGCTGCTTATAAATGGCTTCTTGGGCCTTATTCGATCGGCCTACTTTATGTAAGTCCTCAACACCAGCAAGGCACGCCGATAGAACACTCCTGGACATCGCGGATCGACGCGGTGCACTTCTCGGAATTGACCCGGTACCGCGCTGACTTCGCTGAGGGAGCCCGACGATTCGATGTTGGCGAAAAAGCAAACTTCGGGCTTTTGCCCGTACTGTTAAACAGTTTAAAGCTGATTAAGAACTGGCGAGTCGAGAGAATTCAACCGACGTTGGGCGCCATGACCAACATTATTACTGAACGCGCGGCTAATCTTGGACTTGACGTGGTCAGCGCGCCCTACCGGGCGGATCATTTCGTGGGGTTACGTTTCCCGCAAGGGCTTCCTAAGGACCTTGCAGACTGCCTCGCCCGGAATAAGGTCTATGTCAGTATCCGTGGGGACTCGGTTAGGGTGACACCCCATCTTTACACCACTGCAGCCGATATTGAGCAGTTCTTCTCGGCGCTGAAAAAGTCAATCTAATGGACCCTCCGACCGTAACCGCTAGGCTCGATGCGTTTACCATCGATGCGCGACTCCCACAAACACAATGTCGACGCTGTGGGTTTGAATCCTGCCACGCTTATGCCCAGGCCATCGTCGATGGTGCCACCCCGGGAAATCGGTGCGCTCCAGGCGGCGCCGCGACGCTAGAGCAATTAAACAACCTCACCGGTGCACAGTATTTGCGCATTGACCCGGATTTTGATTCCGCCTACCTGTCGTTAACTGTCACTATTGTTGAAGAGCTGTGTATCGGATGCACGTTGTGTATACAGGCCTGCCCCGTTGACGCCATTCTGGGCAGCGCCAAGCTCATGCACACGGTTATCGCTAAGGAGTGCAGCGGCTGCGAGCTGTGCCTGCCGGTGTGTCCGGTCGACTGCGTTGTCTCAACCTCTCTGCCCAAAGATCACAAAGCCAGTGCGGTGAGTATCGACCAGGCACAAGCAAACCGTTACCGATCCCGCTTTAGCGGGCGCCAGGCCCGCCTCGCGGAACCTTCTGCAAAACCCCCCGACTCTACCCCCTCGATGCGAGTACGTGAAATCGCGCAGAGTGTCGCCCGGGTTAGAAAAAAACGAGCGACTACAGCCAGGATATGAACGCAGTAAAACGCGCCGAGTTGTTTACCCGTCTTCATGAGGCTACCCCCGTCCCGCAGACCGAACTTCGGTACCGCACCCGATTCCAGTTACTTATCGCAGTCATTCTTTCGGCACAGGCCACCGATGTCTCGGTAAACCGCGCCACGGGCCCTTTGTTTCGTGCGGCCGGAACGCCCCAGGCCATACGGGATTTGGGAGTTCAACGTTTGAAACGCTATATCCGCACGATCGGTTTATTTAACACCAAGGCTAACAACATCATTAAAACCTGCAATGCGCTTTTGCGAGAGCACAAGGGCAGAGTGCCAAAAACACGGACTGCGCTCGAAGCCCTCCCTGGCGTCGGACGAAAAACCGCGAATGTGATACTGAATACTGCATTTGGCGAACCGACCATCGCGGTTGACACCCACATCTTTCGGGTCGCTAATCGTACTGGCATTGCCCCCGGAGCTAACGTGCTCCAGGTCGAGAAAAAACTGCTGGACACCACTCCCGAAGTCTTCTTAAAGGATGCTCACCACCTTTTGATTCTGCATGGCCGTTATACCTGCAAGGCCCGCTCACCCGAATGCACGTCGTGCAAGATCGCCGACCTTTGTGATTACTCGGCGAAGACTGCAGCGGCACTGTCCCGCCAGCACTCCACAGGCTAGCCCGTTTCGCGCTGTCGACGCGCCTCAAACAGGACCACCCCCGTTGCCACCGCTACATTTAAACTTCGCAGGGCTTGGGCTGTTGGGATTCGGAGCAAAACATCGCAATGTTTGCGGGTTATTGTCCGCAACCCGCGCGCTTCCGAACCCAGCACCAAAGCCAACGGCTGGTTCATGTCAAAACCGTATATATCGGCAATTTCCTGTTCCGCAGCGCCCACGATCCACATCCCGGCCTGCTTCAGCGATACCAAGACCTGGGACCAGTTACCCACCTCAAAGAGGCGAAGGGCGTGCACCCCACCGGCCGCAACCCGTAATGCAGCGGGTGTAAGGCCGGTGCCGGTTTGGGCGGGAAAAATGACGGCGTCGACCCCTACTGCCGCCGCGGTACGCAGACACGCCCCAAAGTTTCGAGGATCCTCTATCGCGTCCAGCACGAGGACCAGTGGCTTTTCAGGCAAACAAGCCAACCAAACTTTAAGCTCTGCAAGGCCCTGCGCCGGNGCNCGCCCAGATAACGCNATTACCCCCTGGTGNCGGACACCCCCGCTCAACTGGTCGAGCTGACTCCGATCAGNCCGATGNAATTTCACNCCTTTAGCCCGGGCCAAAGCCAGGAGCTGCGNGAGCCGAGGGTCNCGCCGTGCGCCATCGTGTACCAGCTCGGCAACCTCGCTTTTCGGCGCCTTTAACGCCGTCTCGACCGCATGGAACCCGCAAAGNACCTCACCNGACTTGGTCATAGCAGCCTATACACCTTTNCAAGATCTCCCNGCCTCAGCGGGCCTTTCTTGNCTGACGTCCCTTGCCGGGTCGCCTTTTGCGTCGACCTTTCGGGCGCTCGCTGACGCTCTTAACAGGAATAAAGTCAATTTTACCTTCGTCGGGCCGAGCACCGGCAACCTTAACCACCATCGGATCCCCCAAACAGATCCGCTCACCGCTGTGTTCTGCCACCAAGAACAGTTGGCGCGAATCGAAGTGAAGGTAGTCGTCACCCAATTCAGAGATATGCACCAGGCCATCCACTTGCATCGACTCGATCGTGACGAAAACGCCAAAGGGCGTAACGCCGGTGACTTTACCCCGAAATTCCTGGCCTAGATGACGACTCATAAACTCAGCCTTTAGCCAACTCTGCACCTCCCGCGACGCCTCCTCGGCACGCCTATCAGTCAGCGAGCAGTGATCCGAGACCTCCGCCAGCCGTCCTGGTGTCTGCGAGTCTGCACACACCCTGCCAATACCTAAAACCGCTTTGATCAACCGATGGACGAGAAGATCCGCGTAACGGCGGATCGGCGACGTGAAATGCGTATAACACGCAAACCCAAGCGCAAAATGCGGCTGCGCCCCTGAGGCATAGCGTGCCTGCTTCATGCTGCGAAGTATTAACATCTGGAGCGACTCCAGCGGTGCCCCACATTCCCGACCCTGTCGTAAGGCCGCCGAGAATGCAGAGGCAGGCGGATGCGCGCCCCCTTTAAGCTTAATCCCGAAGAATCCCAACACGCCTTGCAAATCGGCCACTGCATCCGAATCGGGGCTTTCATGGACTCGGAAAACCGCTTCGGGCAGGTGAGCATCCAAGGTGCGTGCCGCGCAGACATTGGCCGCGAGCATGCATTCCTCAATCAGGGCCATTGCGCTCTGCCGTGTCGTGGCCGTAATTGAGGCGATAGTGCCATCCCCATTATAAGAGACCTGTGTTTGGGGAAAGTTAAATTCAACGCCACCCTGAAACCGCCGGTGTGTTCCCAACGCTTTGGCGACCTGTTCAAGGGCCTTCAAGTTATCCTGCACTGCCGCCGGCAGGTCTTTTTTGGAATCATCCGGATCGCAAAGAAATTCCGACGCCTGCTCGTAGGTCAGGCGAGCCGAAGACTGAATCTGCGCCTCATGAAATTCCCAACCTGTGACTTCACCTTCTGGTGTGACCCGGATCCGGCAGGCAAAAACAAAACGTGTTTCTCCAGGCCTCAGCGAACATAGATCATTGGAGAGGAGTTCGGGGAGCATCGGTACCACACGGTCCGGAAAGTAAACCGAGTTGCCTCGTTCGCGGGCCGCCCGATCCAATGCACTGTCTGGGATCACATGTCTCGAAACGTCGGCAATCGCCACATCCAGCCTGAATTCGTTGCCCTGACGAGTACAATGCACCGCATCGTCAAAATCCCGAGCGTCAGCGCCATCGATGGTAACGAATGGCAGCGCTGTGAGATCCAGACCACTCAATGAGCCCTCGCCCTTTTGCACTGGGTTAATCTGTTCGAGTTCGCGCTCAACCTCGGGTGACCAACTGGTGGGCAACTGGTGGCGGCGAATCGCAAACTCTGTCGCCAGTGCCGCAGGCTTGTCCTGCGCTAACACTTCGATCACCTTGGCCTGGACATACGTCGAATCGGCCGGATGCGCGATGATCTCACCAACGACCATCTGGCCATGCTCCGCGCCCAACCCGTCTCCTGGGCCGACATGGATCGTATGGGAAATTCGTGAGTCCTTCGCAGTAATGACATTGACCGCGCAATCTGACTCGAAACATCCAAGGACTGTGCGGTTGGCGTAATTCAAAACCGCGACAATTGCGCCCTCTTTACGTCCTTGTCTATCCTCGCGCTGGATCCGCCCAAGTACGCGATCATCTGGCATCACACGACGCATCTGCCGTGGAGAAAGGTAGATCTGATCCCCGGCTTCATCCGGGACGAGAACACCCACACCATTTGTGCGTACTTCGACCCGACCGAGAACCAGATCCATTTCTTTAGCTACCCCGACCCGGTTTCCTCGAAGCCGGGCCAGAAGGCCGGTTTTACAGAGTCTACCAATAGCGCTATCGACCTCTTGCTCTTTTGCAACGGGCGAATCGACCACCGAATAAAGTTCAGGGACACGAACCGGACGCGCCTTGCTTAAGACTGCCTCAAGTATCGACTTTTCTAATAATGAAGGATTGTGTTCTGTTTTCAAGTTATCTCCTGCGATCACTGTGGCGCGAGGCTTCCTCAGCTGACAAGTCCCGCCTACTTCAAATCAATGCTCACAAATACACCGCAAGGCGTGAGCGAAGTTAAGCAACAAGGTTTGACAAGCCAACGACCAGTGGGTAAGGTTCGCGCCCTTGATCTGCCTTCCGATCTTCCAACCGACTGTTGCGGTTGCTCCCTGAGTGTTCCTCTGTGCCGAGGTGGCGGAATTGGTAGACGCGCTAGCTTCAGGTGCTAGTGGGGGTAACCCCGTGGAGGTTCAAGTCCTCTCCTCGGTACCAATATGTCGATTTCCTGCTATTAAATCAATTAGTTAAAGGAATCGGTGTTAGATGTAAGCCAAAACGTATAGGCATGAGCGTTGCCGCCCCTTTGTACAGTCCTGAACTGATCCTGGCGGCGCCGCTGATACCTTACCCTAAACCTTGCCGACCCTATTGGAACGGATCTCGTAGCACCATCGTGTCGTCCCGATCTGGCCCGGTCGAGATGATGTCCACAGGTACTCCGAGTAATTCCTCAAGCCGGTCAAGATAAGTCCGCGCGGCCGCCGGTAATGCCTCCAGGCGTCGGACGGATCCGGTACGTTCAACCCACCCTGGCAAGTACTCGTAAATGGGCTCACACTCCGCTAGCCCCGCAGAATCCCAGGGCGGGTCGTCCAGAACTTCACCGCCCCGGCGATACCCAACACAGATTGCCAACTCCGATAGACCATCCAGAACATCCAACTTGGTGACACACAAGCCACTGGCGCTATTCAACCAACAGGCTCGGCGTGCCAGTACCGCATCGAACCAACCGCAGCGCCGTGGCCGGCCAGTAGTTGCGCCAAATTCGTTACCCCGCTCCGCAAGGTGTGCGCCGACTGTTTCGTGAAGTTCTGTTGGGAAAGGTCCCGCTCCAACGCGGGTCGCGTAGGCCTTAATCACTCCAATCACCGCATCAAAAGCCAGTGGGCCGGTGCCACCACCACTGGCCGCGGCTCCGGCGATCGTGTTCGATGAGGTCACAAAAGGATAGGTTCCATGGTCGATATCAAGCAACGCACCCTGGGCGCCCTCAAAAAGAACATTGCTTTTTGCATTTGAGTACGCCTCAAGCATGCCGGACACATCCCCCATCATCGGAGAAAGGCGGTCCCGCCATGCCGGGATACGGCTAACACATTCGCTCACGTCAACAGGCTCAGCCCCGAAACGTTGCGTCAGGAGGAAATTGTGATATTCAACCAGTTCCTCCACACGCTCTGAGCAGGTATCCACATTACCAAGCTCCCCCAGCCGGATCCCGCGGCGTGCCACCTTATCCTCATATGCTGGTCCAATTCCTCTCCCGGTCGTTCCGATCGCATCGCTTCCGCGCGCACGCTCCCGGGCCTGATCAAGAGCAATATGGCTGGAGAGGATCACGGGGCACCCGGGACTAATGACCAGTCGGTCTCGCGCAGTGATTCCCGCCTGCTCCAGGGTTTGAAGTTCACCGATCAAGGCATCAGGGGAAACGACTACCCCGCTCCCGATTAAGCACTGGACACTATCCCTGAGAATTCCAGAGGGCACGAGGTGTAAAACAGTTTTTTGACCATCGATAACCAGGGTATGACCCGCGTTATGACCTCCCTGAAAGCGCACCACCGCCGCGCAATCTTCAGTCAACAGGTCTACGACCTTCCCCTTGCCTTCATCCCCCCATTGGATTCCGAGCACGACAACGCTTCTGGACATATCAGGGAACTCCTTGCTGAATCTTCGCCGGGTTAAAGGGAGAGGGGCCGAGTCAGGTTCAATGCACCACGTACAACAGAATCAGGCCGCCTGCCATCGAGACCGCACCACCAAGGCGCAGTTGCCGGTCTGTCACCTGGCCCAGGACTTCGGCGAGACGGCGGTACCGACCGGGGCTGGCAAACGGGATCAAGCCCTCGATGACCAACACCAGCGCCAAGGCGACCAATAGATCCTGCCAATACACGCCCTGGATCTAGTCGAGTGGCGGCGGCGACGCTTGCTTAAAATAGCGGAAAAACTCTGAATCGGGCTCGATCACAAGCAGATTGTCGGGACTGGAAAATGTATTCCGGTAGGCGTTAAGACTTCGATACAAACGATAGAATTCCTGATCACGATTGAAGGCTTCGGCGTATATCATCGTGGCCTCCGCATCACCCTGGCCCTTCACCTCCTGGGCTTTTTGCTGGGCTTGCGCAAGGATGATAGCGCGCTGCCGGTCAGCGTCGGCGGTGATTCTCTCTGCCGCTTCTGCACCGCGGGCCCGAAGGTCCTTGGCTACCCGTGAGCGTTCCGCCTCCATGCGTTGATAAACCCTTTCACTAATAGCGGGGTCGAGATCGACCCGTTTGAGCCTTACATCCAGCACTTCGATCCCAAGGGAAGCGATTTCTTCATTAGTGGTTTGCCGAACCACGTCCATGATTTCGACGCGATCACCCGAAATGACCTGCTGCACGGACCGGTTACCAAATTCACGGCGTAACGCATCATTAACGCGCTGCGCTAACCTGTTTCGTGCGTTACTCGCCAGGCCGCCCAGGCGGGTGTAATAATCCGATGCGTTGGTAATCCGCCACTTTACGAAAGAGTCAACCACCAGGTTTTTCTTCTCACGGGTCAGGTACAGTTCTGGATCGGAATCCATGGTTTGAACCCGTGAATCGAAATATCGAACGTTGTTGATTAACGGTGCCTTGAAATGCAGGCCCGGAGTATCTTTCGAGCGCACGATCTCACCGAACTGGAAAACGATCGCCTTCTCCCGCTCGTCAACGTAGTAAACCGTAGAAGATCCTACCGCCACGATGATCACTAGGACAACAACCCATATCATGTTCTTACCGCTCATTGTGTCAAACTCCTCAAGCGACTCGACCGTTCCTGTCGGTTAGTGGCTGTTGCTGACCCCAGGCCCGAGCCGAAGTCACCCATACCCCTGGCAGTATCCGGGCTATCTGCCCGTGCCATTGCGCCTTTTTGGCGAATCAACTGGTCGAGTGGCAAGTACATGACATTGTTACCCCCACTGTTTTGATCTATGACCAACTTAGTTGAATTAGCATAAACATCTTCGAGCGCATCCAGATAGAGTCGGTCACGCGTGACCTGGGGCGCCTTTGCGTACTCATCCAACACCTGTAGGAAACGCGATGCCTCACCTCGTGCGGCCGCGACGACGCTCGCTTTGTAAGCAGCTGCCTCGTGGCCGAGGCGCGCGGCTGCGCCGCGTGCGCGGGGAATGATATCGTTCTGGTACGCCTGAGCTTCATTCTTAAGCCGTTCTTCATCCTCGCGCGCTTTGACTGCATCATCAAAAGCTGCTTTCACGTCCGCCGGTGGTTGCGCATTTTGCATTTCCACCGCCTTAATATTGATACCCGTGTCATACCGGTCAAGAATACGTTGCAACAGCATTTTGGTTTCCTGTGCAATTTCCGCCCGCCCGCCGGTGATCGCAAAATCCATCGAATTGCGGCCGACGATCTCGCGTACTGCACTCTCGGTGGCGCCACGGACAACCAGATCCGCGGATTCGGCGACATTAAACAACAGTTCGCGCGGATCCTTGACATCGAACTGAACGGCAAAGTGGATATCGATAATGTTCTCATCGGCGGTGAGCATCAGCGCCTCACGCGGCACGCCCGCGATCTGATTTGAGCGTGCATTCGTGCGATACCCTACCTCGACCGTACGAATCTGCTGGACATTAACGATCTCTACGCTCTCCACCGGGTACGGAAGGTGCCACCGAAGACCCGCCTCTTTGATGGTTTTATAAGCACCAAACCGCAGCTCTACGCCCTGCTGCCCCTGCTCAACCACGTAGAAACCGGTGGCGAACCAAAGCCCCGCCAGGATGACGAGGAGGGGGCCAACTGCTTTTCCACTGAGCGAGGGCAACTTGCCGCCACCGCTTCGCCGCCCGGAACCGCCCCCGCCAAACAGCCCGCTTAACTTCTTTTGCAAGTCACGGATGACCTCGTCAAGGTCCGGTGGGCCCTTTTGCCCGTTACCCTGACCCCAGGGGTCCCGATTATCTGATCCCGGTTGATTCCACGGCATCTGGTTTACACCTCTTAGTAGTAGTATTGGATAGGTGAATGATCGATTGACGGGCTTTCGCCCTTCAGCAGACAGCGGATTTTATCACGGCTACCCCGTCTGCCGTGTTCAACTGTTCTTCACCCGGCTCTGACGGATCAGGGCTGTTAGCGAACGAGCCACCCCAAAAATCCGCGCGAAATCCCGGAGTTCCCTTGATTTGGCCTATCGTCGCCGGGTCTGCGCTGATCTTAAACTGCGACACACCGTCCCCATTGATTTTTTCAGAGACCACTTCGGCTAATGAATAAATCCGTGCACGCAACCGAGGTTCACTAGCGGGAATCTCAAGAACATAATCCCTCCGGTCGCCTCCCAATGCTCGTGCCATGGACTGCAGTAATGGCTTCATACCCGCGCCAGTCCTGGCACAAACCCGCATTACGGGCCGATCAAGCCCATAACTACCCTCCGCGCGGCCACTAAGGTCGATCTTGTTGCGCACAACCAGCCGGGGAATGGATGCCGCACCAATCTCATCGAGTACCTTTTCAACTTGCGCCTCGTGTTCGCGGACCTCGGGATCCGAGTCATCAGCCACCTGCAGCAACAACCTTGCTGTGGCAACTTCCTCAAGGGTCGAAAGAAAGGCCTCGACCAGGGCATGCGGCAACCCTTGAATGAAGCCGACCGTGTCGGATAGGACCACGGGACCATAGTCTGGAATTTCCAAGCGCCGCATCGTCGGGTCCAACGTGGCGAAAAGTTGGTCCGCACAATAGACCGAATCATCGACCAGTCGGTTGAAAAGCGATGACTTGCCCGCGTTGGTATACCCCACGATCGCAACGGTGGGAATTCCCTGGCGCGCTCGGTGATGGCGTCGCAGACTCCGCTGCGCACCCACCCGTGCCAGGCGCCCCTGCAAGTGGCGGATTCTCTTCCCCAACAGGCGTCGATCCGATTCGAGTTGTGTCTCGCCAGGCCCTCTAAGGCCGATACCGCCCCGTTGCCTTTCAAGATGAGTCCAGCCGCGAACCAGGCGGGTCGAAAGATGTCGAAGTTGTGCTAACTCGACCTGCATCTTGCCTTCGTGAGTTCTAGCGCGGATTGCAAAAATATCCAAAATCAACCGTGTTCGGTCTATCACCCGGCACTGGGTGATTCTCTCCAGATTCCGCTCCTGAATAGGCGTGATCGATTGATCAATAATCACTAACTCAGCGGCGGCCAGTTTTGCCCGCTGCGCAATCTCCTGGGCCTTGCCTTTTCCGACGAAACNCCCGGCATCTGGAATCCGGCGGGTAGCACTGATTCGCCCGACAACCGCGGCGCCGGCCGACNGGGCGAGTCCATGGAGCTCGTCAAAATCAGTATCCAGGACACGCCCTCTNGNGCCCTGATGGACCAGAATGACCCGTTCTNCCTCTCGGTCCTGGAGGCTNTTACCTNTGGACGTCGTCAAGTCAGTCCGACACCCCGGTAGCAGCTACCGTTCNANTNCATTTAACCTTCAGTGGTGACCAGGAGGCCCACAGATCACGGCAGACCTCACTCCTCGTCTGGGACAANATTNCCGCGATTATCGAGGTCGGGGTCGGGGTCGGGGTCATCGTGATTAAATGGGATCCGAACCGCCCGGGAGGGCACAATGGTAGAGATCGCATGCTTGTAAATCAGTTGGCTCACGCTGTTGCGAAGTAACACAACGAACGGATCAAACGACTCGACCTGTCCCTGCAACTTGATACCATTAACCAGGTAAATCGCAACCGGAATACGCTCTTTTCGCAAAGTATTAAGAAATGGATCCTGAAGGGCTGCGCCTCTTTGCTGATTCATACAAATGCTCCCGCTCGATCACCCAGGCAATTCGCGTCGGCATGATCCCAATGGGATGATCCCGAGTGCGCCGCCCGAGCCATTGCGTAATTGCTGGGCTCCGGCTCAAGTTTTGCGCGGCAACCTGCCACGTAATCGAGTCTTTTTGTTATAACTATCAGTTTCTTGTAATGCTTTTTCGGATTTTGCTGCTGTCGCCCACAAAGGGTGACCTGATGAAATGTAAGGGCCTTTGGGCAACAATTCAAGCACCGGGTCACCCATTAATGGCGCCACAAGCGTTGAGAAACTGAGTAATTCCCACATTCAGGCGCGGATCAGTAGCATCAAACCACACATTTCCTGGTTGATTACGTAACCAGGTGAGTTGGCGCTTAGCCAATCGCCTCGTGGCCGACTGGACCCGATCAAGCATGCAGGAATAGTCAGTCTTCCCATCAAGGTATTCCCAGATTTGCCTATAGCCTACGCTACGCAAAGAAGGAAAAACGCTGGCCCCGGGATATGCATCTCTGATCTGCGTCACCTCGTCAATCAAGCCCGCATTCAGCATTTGTTCAAGCCGGCGCGTTATCCGCCGGTGCAAACATTCCCGGTGAGGAATCGATAAGCAAGCCTGGACCACCCTGACCCCCCTCTCACCGAGGCCCCGGCCAGGGCGGCCTGCCGAGACCGGCGCGCCCGACAGCAAGTTGATTTCCAATGCGCGCGAGATCCGCTGAGCATCAACTGGGTTAATCCGGGAAGCGGCAACGGGATCCATTTCCTCTAACCAGTGGTGCAGCGCTGGCCAACCCTGGCGCGCTGCCCGCTGCTGGAACTTAGCGCGCAACCTGGCATCGGCCGGTGGGAGGTTAGACAATCCGTTAAGGAGCGCAGAGAAGTAAAACATGGTGCCACCCACCAACAACGGAGTACGACCCCGACCGAAACTCTGTCCTATAAGTTTGTGCGCCTCCTGACAGAACTCTGCAGCCGAGAAAGGCTGATCGAGCCTGCGGATATCGATAAGGCCATGGGGAAATTTTTCAAGCAGATTCGCGCTGGGTTTGGCGGTGCCAATATTGAGTTCTCGATAGACTTGCCCAGAATCAACACTGATTAAATCTAACGGTAAGCGCGCAGCAAGATCGATTGCGAGGTCAGTTTTTCCGCACGCCGTGCTGCCGGCAAGAAAGATCACGGTCGGGCGCACTCCAGTGGATGGTTCCACCTCGCGCGCCCATCCTGGCTCATGGTCGCGGCTCACGCGTTTGGAACCCGTATTTTCTGCCCGACCTTTAACACGTCCGAATGTAGCCCATTCAGCTCCCGTAGTGCGGCGACCGTGGAACCTACCCGAGCCGCGATCAACGACAACGAATCTCCCGGGCGCACTACGTAAACGCCTTTCTCGCCCCGGGAAGGCGGGCACCTTGGGTCCGCATCGCAATACCGACTCAGGCCACGGAAAATTGCGCCAGCGAGACGTTCTTGGTGCAATGTGTTGGCCAACGCTTTTTCCTCAGCACGATTGGTAATGAATCCGGTCTCCACAAGCACTGCCGGAATATCAACCGACTTAAGAACGACAAAAGCGGCCTGTTCCACCCGCTTGCTGTGCAATCGGCCCACTTTTTGCATTTCGTTCAGAATCCTTCTGGCCAGTACTTTGCTCTCTTTGACCTTCCAGTCCAGACCCATATCCAACAACGCCTTTTGAATCGCAGGCTCCTGGCCACCGATGTCAACGCCCCCGGCAAGGTCAGATGCGTTCTCTCGCTTGGCCAGCCATTTTCCCATCTCACTGCTGGCACCCTTTTTGGACAGAATGTACACGGAGCTCCCACGCGCAGCCCGCCGTTGGGCCGCATCAGCATGAACCGAGATAAAGGCATCCGCCTTTTGCTTCATCGCGAACTTCACCCGCCCGCGTAAGGTAACGTAGTAATCGCCGCTGCGGGTCAATTGGGCGCGCATTCGGCCATCGCGGTTTATCATCCGCTCCAATCGCCGGGCAATTCCCAAGGCTACATGCTTCTCACGTGTGCCCCGGCCCCCGATGGCCCCCGGGTCCTCCCCGCCATGGCCCGGGTCAAGGATCACAAGATAGTCGTCTTTTCGGTTGGCCTGCGCGACCTGGCGGGTAGCCGCCCGCTGGGCGGCAAAAATATCCAGAACCAGTCGATGCTCGTAAGGCGGGCTCGGCTTTAGTGCAAAAACCTGATACTCAACAGGCCCGTCCAGATCCAACACAATTCGTACCACGCCTTGTTTAGGCTGGCCGGTACGCACCTGTACGACCGGACTCTTCTGCGTGCCGGGCCCGGTTAAGGGGCGCCCCAGGGTTGCCTGCGCTAGATCAATAACCAGCCTATCCGGGTCTGTAAGGGAGAAAACCTCGAAGTTCGGGGCATCCGACATGTCAATAACCATCCGTGTCTTCTGGGGCCCATGCCAAAACCGGCCTCCCTTGATCTTGAGGTCGGCGTGGCCTGGATTCGCGACACTGAGTGCGGTGATGAGGAGGAGGCCTACGAGCTTTTTCAAGATGCTATGAACGCCTCTATCGCCTTCGCCGGCCGACCACCCTGGATACAAACAGTCCGACCCAGATCGGCATAGTCAATCTGAACTTCCCAATGGGCCTGGGGCAGCGCCCCAGCCCCGTTTTCTGGCCACTCGATCAATAAAACACGCTTTCCGTCGCACCGGTCACGAATCCCAAGTCCTTCGAGCTCATTGGGATCATTCAGACGGTAAAGGTCAAAGTGACAGACAAGGTGGGTAATGGTGATGTACTCCTCTACCAGTGTGTATGTCGGGCTGACAACAGGACTGGCGCAACCCAGACCGCGGATGACGCTGCCTGCAAAAGTCGTTTTCCCACTGCCCAAATCCCCCTTAAGCAACACCACCGCGCCAGGCTCCAACTCCAGGGCGAAAGCCTCTCCCAGTGCACACATCTGTGCTTCGTCAGAAAGATGGATCCGGTATTCCATCTGCCTTCTCTGGTGCATTCCGCAATAACCGCAAGTGCCCCATCAGATCGCCCGCCATAAGGCCAATCGCACCCCCTCTGGCAGCGGCAAGATCGCCCGCAGCGCTGTGCAGCCAGGTCCCTGCGCCGGCAGCCACGCGTGCATCGAGGCCTTGTGCATGCAAGGCCCCGATCACACCGCTGAGTACGTCTCCCATTCCCGCCGTAGCCATGCCAGGGTTGCCCCGGTCGCAAAGTAATAACGGAGCACCCCGATCACAAACCAGGGTTCCGGCACCCTTCAGTACGCAAACCGCACCGAATCTTTCGGCGATCAGCTTCCCCGCGCCAGGGCGATCCATCTCTACTTGAACTGTATCGCACCCCAAAAGGCGGGCAGCCTCGGCCGGGTGTGGCGTCACGATCGCACCGGGTACACGCTGGGGGCTTTGGGCAAGCAGATTCAACGCGTCAGCGTCGAAAATCTTAGGCATCTTTCTCTCCATTACCGAGCTTAAGCACATTTGCGCCCATTCACTCAGACCTAAACCCGGCCCGATAACGGTCA
>PBSU01000021.1 GCA_002726415.1 Acidiferrobacteraceae bacterium
GCTGATCGCTTGTGGCCGGTCTGACGGCCATGACTTTGTGCGCATCATTCCCTGAATTCGATACGTGGAGAAAATGACAACGATATGTTGAAGATAAGTAAATTGGCCGCTTCGGTTGACGGCAAAGCCATACTCAAGGGCCTGGATCTGGAGGTGGGGCCTGGTGAGGTGCACGCCATCATGGGCCCCAACGGCTCAGGAAAGAGCACCCTGGCCAATGTGATAGCAGGTCGTGACGGTTACGACGTAACTGGCGGTACCGTGGACTTTCTTGGTCAGGATCTGTTGGCATTGGCCCCGGAGAAGCGCGCCCGAGAAGGTGTTTTTCTTGCGTTTCAGTACCCGGTAGAAATCCCTGGTGTCGCCAATGTTTACCTGCTTAAGGAGGCGTTGAATGCGGCGCGCAAACATCGCGGCGAAACAGAACTAGACGCGATGGATTTTCTGAAACTGGTACGCGAGAAACTCCAACTGGTGCAGATGAAAGAAGAGTTTCTCTATCGTTCGGTAAACGAAGGTTTTTCCGGCGGTGAAAAAAAGCGCAATGAGATTTTCCAGATGGCAATGCTGGAGCCCCGTCTCGCTGTGCTTGACGAAACGGATTCTGGACTGGATATCGATGCGCTGAAGATCGTGGCTGGGGGTGTTAATGCATTGCGTACCGCTGATCGATCAGTGATCCTGGTTACGCATTACCAGCGACTGCTTGATTACATTGTGCCCGACCGGGTACATGTTTTGGCCGGTGGCCGTATCGTTCGCTCGGGAGAAAAGCAGTTGGCGCAAGAACTCGAAGCGCACGGCTACGGCTGGATAGAATCAGCGGGTAGTGGTGCGGCCCCAACAGCGTGAATACCGGTGCTGCTAACGCTGCTGTCTATGTGGCCGCCCAGCGCGAGCAAGTTTCGACACTGCCTGCGTTCGGAACACCGTTGCTGGATGCCAGCCGGGCACAGGCATTAGAGGCACTTTCCCGCCACGGCCTGCCCAGCCAGCGGGACGAGGACTGGAAATACACCTCCATTCGGCCAATTACCCGTTCGACGTTTACCCCCGCCACATCGGGTGCGCCGTGCCCGGCCGATTTCATCAGCCAGACCCTGATAGATGGGCTCGATGCCTGGCGACTGGTATTTGCCGACGGATTCTGGGCGCCGCAATGCTCTCAGGTCGGTGACCTGCCTGATGGTGTCAAAATCCTGGGTCTTGGCGCGGCGTTGGCGCATGATCCGGAGCCTTTAGCGGCTAAGCTGGGTAGTGCCCTGGGGCCGATTCCGCATGGTTTTGCGGCCATGAATTCGGCCTTTGTTGGCGATGGCGCGTTTGTCGAAATCGCTGCTGGCACGCTCATCGAAAAACCTATAGAACTGTTGTTCGTTTCGGGTTGCAGTGGCGAAGGGTACCTCAGTTTGCCGCGTAACCTGATCGTGCTAGGTGCGGGCAGCAAGGCCACGGTGATCGAACGACATGTGTCGCTGTCGGGTGAAAGAGCGCTGACCAATTCGGTATCGGAACTGATTCTTGCCGCAAACGCCCGCCTGAATTATCACGGCCTGCAGCAGACCAGTGAACGCAGTTTTCATGTCGGCGGTGTGTTTGGGAAGCTGGGGCGTTCGGCGCAACTCAAGGCCACCACTGTGACAACCGGAGGCTCACTGGTGCGCAATGATGCCAGGATCAGCCTGGACAAGGAGGGTGCGACTGTCAGCCTGGATGGCTTGTATCTGGCTTTCGGTCGCCGCCACGTAGACAACCACACCCATATTGTGCACAACGCGCCGCATTGCACCAGCCAAGAGCAATACAAGGGCGTGCTGGGTGACCGAGCGCGTGCGGTGTTCCATGGCCGGATCGTGGTGCAGCCCGGGGCACAAAAAACCGATTCAATGCAGAGCAATCAGAACCTGTTGCTTTCGGCAGATGCCGAGGTAGATACTAAACCACAACTTGAGATTTATGCCGATGACGTCAAGTGCGCCCACGGGGCGACAGTCGGACAACTGGATGAGACCGCGGTGTTTTATCTTGTCTCCCGTGGCATCGGCCGCGAAACTGCCCGGCGTATGCTGACCCAGGCTTTTGCTGCCGATGTGCTTGATCGGGTAGAACCGCCAGCTCTGCGTACTTACCTCGAATCCCAGTCAGCCGAACACCTGTCTNTTGGTGAGTTGAGAGATTCTGAATCATGATGAGTGTCGCTACGGTCTCTGAGNCAGNGCCGGTGCTGGATCCATGGGCATTACGTGCCGACTTTCCGGCACTGGACCAACCGGTAAATGGTCACCCGCTGGTTTACCTGGATAATGGCGCGACCACGCAGAAACCCCGAGCGGTAATTGATGCCGTGACAGATTTTTATCGCCGCGATAATGCCAATGTACATCGCGGTGTGCACCAGTTGAGCCAGCGTGCCAGCGATCGTTTTGACCATGCCCGAGAGCAGGTCCGATCTTTGATCAATGCCACCTCCTGTGCCGAGGTGATTTTCACCCGCGGCACCACCGAGGCGATCAATCTAGTCGCCCAGAGTTATGGAAGATCGGTGCTGAAAAATACCGATGAGATTCTGGTGAGCGCGATGGAACACCATGCCAATATCGTGCCCTGGCAGCTGCTTTGTGAGCAAACCGGCGCGACGCTCAAAGTCGCACCCATGAATCTGGATGGCGAGTTGCTGGAGACTGATTTCACCGCGTTGCTCTGTGAAAATACCCGCATCGTCGCGCTGACCCATGTCTCCAATGCCTTAGGCACCATCAACCCGGTTCGCGAGTTGATTCAGCGTGCACACGCGGTCGGTGCTGTGGTCGTGGTAGATGGCGCCCAGTCGGTAGCGCATGGACCGGTCGATGTCCAGGCGCTGGAATGCGATTTTTTTGCTTTTTCCGGACACAAACTCTATGGGCCAACCGGGATCGGCGTGCTGTATGGTCGCGAGGCGTTGCTTGAGAGCATGCCGCCCTGGCAGGGTGGCGGCGATATGATCCGCACGGTCAGTTTCGAGGGTTCGACCTGGAATACATTGCCTTACAAGTTTGAGGCCGGTACTCCCCACATCGCCGGCGCAGTGGGCTTGGCCGCTGCCATCGATTACCTGGACCAGATTGGCCTGGACGCCATTGCGGCCCACGAACACATGTTACTGATCCGGGCAACGGACAAGGCACAGGCCCAGCCCGGCATGCGGATTATCGGCACCGCCTCGGACAAGGCAGCCATCCTGTCGTTCGAGCTCGATGGAATCCACCCACACGATGTGGGTACGATTCTGGATTCTGCCGGGGTGGCGATTCGCACCGGTCATCATTGTGCCATGCCGGTGATGCAGTTTTTCAATGTGCCAGCAACCGCCCGTGCCTCTTTCGGCCTGTACAATACGATGGAGGATATCGATGCGCTGTTCTGCGCTATTGACCAAGCACAGGCTTTGTTCGCCCGATGAGCGATTTACGAGACCTCTATCAGGAAGTGATCTTTGATCACAACCGCAATCCGCGTAATTTCGGCAAGTTGGATCAGCCGACGCACCAGGCGCAGGGCGTAAACCCTCTGTGTGGTGATGAACTGGCCGTGTACCTGTCGCTGGATGAGAACGAACGGATCACGGCTGTGCATTTTGAGGGCCGTGGCTGTGCGATCTCGACGGCATCGGCATCGATCATGACAGAAACTCTGAAGGGGCTCTCTTTGGAGCAGGCGGATAGTTACTTCAGGGCTTTTCATGCGATGGCGACCGGTGAGACGCCAACACAGACGGCCGGGTTGGATTTATCCAAGCTCGAAGTCTTGAGTGGGGTGCGGGATTACCCGGCCCGGGTCAAGTGCGCGACGCTTGCCTGGCATACGATGCAATCGGCATTGCACAGCCACGGCGAACAGGTCACAACGGAGTAAAAGGATACCGATAATCGGCGCGACACAAAGACAATGAAAGATACGACAGAAGCACAAGAATCAGCCGAACTATCGGCGGATATTGCCGAGCGGGCCGCTAATTCTGATAGCTCAGCCACGCGGCCCGTCGGGGACAATCCCCCTTCGGTTAATCTGCACTCAGCGGCGGCAGATGAAACGCTGTTGGAGCGCGTGATCAGTGGTGTACGCGGAGTCTACGATCCTGAGATTCCCTTGAACATTTATGACCTGGGGCTGATCTACCGGATCGATATCAATACCGAAAACCACGTTGCCATCGACATGACTCTGACCTCACCCATGTGTCCCGTGGCGGGTTCGCTTCCCGGTGAAGTTGAGAACGCGGCCCGCGGTGTGGATGGCGTTGCGACCGTAGTCGTTGATCTGGTTTGGGATCCGCCATGGGGTCCCGAGGTCATGAGCGAGGCGGCTCGCCTCGAACTGGGATTATTCTAAGTGGGAGAGTGGGTCAGTGTGGCACGGGCGGACGAGGTTCTGGCAGACACGCCGCTGGTAGTCGACCTCGATGACGGGACGGTGGTACTGGCACGCGTCGGGGATGATATCGTGGCCATTGAAGATCTGTGCACGCACGATGGTGGTGAGATATCCGAGGGTTGTATCGTGGAGGGGGCGATAGAATGTCCCCGCCATGGCGCACGTTTCTGCCTGCGAACAGGCGAGGTCCTGTCGCCACCCGCCTATGAGTCGCTGCACATTTTCCCAGTGCGCATCGAAGACGGTATGGTCCGGGTGTGTGATGACCGCTGGGACTGACGCTCGCCCGCTACGCGCCGGTTAAGAACGGTTTCGATGGCGACGAAGGTGCTCTGTTAGCCACAACAGCACTGCGGACATCAGCTGTAGCAGTGGTATCCGGTACGCGGTACAGCTATTTCAGGTCAGAGCAGTGGCGCGACCTCTTTAGCGAATTTTTCCATCTGTTTCATGGCAAAACTCGGGGTCTCCAACCCATGGAACTGAAATTCAACTACGAAGTGCCAGATGCCTGCTGCATGCAGCAACCGGATTTGTTCAGCACAGGCTTCGGGTGATCCCGCAATGGTTACTCGGCGAGGATCGATATCGGGTTGATTAAACGCTACAGCCGTTTTCAATTTTGGCGCGTATGCTTCCAGGTCACTCTGGCTGTCGGCGACATAAGCGAAGGTAAAGCTGGCTAGCTTCGGATCGGTGCCATACTTGGCCCCCTCTTCTTTGAGTTTTGGAACCCACTGGTCCCTGACTTCGTCCTCATTCAGCCAGAATGCCAGGATGCACTCACCATAGCGTGCAGCACGCCAGATTGACTTGACCCCACCACCAATCCAGATAGGAGGGTAGGGTTTTTGTATCGGTTTGGGTTCAAGCGGGATATCAGCCAACTGGTAGTGGTCGCCTGCAAAGTTGACCCGGTCTTCTTGCCATAAGCGAGTAATGACTTCCAACTGCTCATCAAACTGCTTGCCGCGCATTTTTCGATCCACCCCTACGGAAGTGAAATCCTCCTCCCACCATCCCATGGCCATTCCTGCAATCAACCGCCCATCAGAGATGACATCCAGCGTTGCCAGGTATTTGGCCCACTGGTAAGGCGGCAGTAACGGTGGGAGTATTGAATTGAAACCGATCTTAATCCGTGATGTAGCAGCGGCAATTACCGGCGCTAGTGCTAGTGCATCAAGTACGTCCTGATTAGGAAAGGTCTCGAACAGCCAACCTGGCGCCATGGTCATGTGCGTGGGCATGGTCGCCGAATAAAACCCAATGTCTTCAGCCAACTTGGCAATCTCGACGATCTCATTAACAGAAGTTTTCTGGGCACCCCATGGGAACAACATCACGCTGATATCTGAAATGTTCGGCATATCGTTAACCTGTTGCGGGTTTGGTCAATGAATTCATTTGGGCTCGGTAACTCCTGAGTCCGAAAGGGCGATCGGGGGTATCCAAAATCATTATTGGCCCGGACACTATCGACTTCAAAGCGGTAAGCACCTTGCTGATATTCGCGGGCGACAATATATGTGGAAACTCAAGTCGTGTCGAGCGGCCCAGTTGCAGCCTCGGTTATTTTCTACGGGTTTCTCAGCAATTCGTGCCTAACGATTTGGCAATACTCAAAACCTCCCCGGCGAGAGCCCGTTTGTCAGCTTCGGAGTGCATCAGGGTCGCTGCACGAAAAATTCGCGGCCCAGTATCTGGCAATCGGGCGCTATCACTGTGATCAACGACAAGTGCGTCAATTAAATTACCGTAATGCATTGCAATACCGGCGGAATCCACCGGCAGGCCGAGCTCGGCCATCATTTTTGCGGTCGGCCCCTTTATTGCCTGACCATTGATGATTGGGGAAATAGCCACAACTGGTGCGCCGTTGTCGCGCAGCGCTTGGCAAACACCCGGCAGGGCGAGGATTGGGTCGATGCTGATGAACGGATTGGATGGGCAGATAATAATCGCCTTGAGCTTGTCACCAGTGAGCAATTCGGAAAACCTGGGTGCCGGCTGTGCCAAGTCGATACCGTCGAACTCAAAGCCGTTGACCGCCGGGCAGCAGCGGTGTTTCACGAAATAGTGCTGAAAAGGCAGGATACCGTCGCGGGTCTTAACACGCGTGCGCACCGGCTGGTCGGACATCGGGATGATCTCTGAGCCTATCACCAGACGCCGGCGGATTATGTCAGTAATGTCTGAGAGGCTCTCGCCCAACGCCAGTTGGCGAGTTCGCTCAACGTGAAGCGCAAGATCCGCATCGCCAAGTTGGAACCAGGTCTCACCGCCGAGATCGGCCAGCGCGGCCATGAAAGTCCAGGTCTCGTTGGCTCTGCCCCAGCCGGTTTTCGTATTGGCGATACTGGCAAGAGTGTAGGTCACCGTATCGATATCAGGTGAGATAGATAAGCCCAGATGCTCGAAGTCATCTCCGGTATTGCATACCGTTGCCAGCGTACCGGGTGATAAGATTCGATCAAGTCCGAGCACGAGTTTGGCGCCACCAATACCTCCGGACAATGTCAGTATCTCGATCATAGGCTTTAGCGGAATAGGTCCTCGGCGTCCGTACGGATCAGATCGCTGGCCGGATTGGCCTGCTCCTGCCAGGACAGGCCATGGATAACCACCACGGGTCGGCCTTCTGCGGCTTCACCCATGAGAAGTTCCGCAGCCGAGGCAATCTGGTCAGCGAAGCCGGTATGGCTGACTGCCAGAGGTCGCCCCTGAAGATCAGGTTTGCCACGAAGATCAACCAGCGCGGGTAGCCCAGCCACCCCGAGCGCCATACCGATCACGCCATGGCGCCAAGCACGCCCGGCACTGTCAGCGATAATGATACCCAGGTCGATACCCAAACGCTGATGCAATGCTTGGCGCAGTGTTGCACTGCTGCCATCGGGATCCTGCGGTAACAGCAGCACCCTTGGTCCGGCACCATCATCGTCAACATTCGACTGATCGATACCGGCATTGGCCATGACCATGCCGAGGCGGTGTTCGGCGATGATAAGGCCGGGGCGCTGACGCAGGATTGCGCGTGATTCAGACAGGATCAGCTCGACCAGCGCTGGGTCTTTCTCGGTCTCCAGCGCCAGCCGTTGTGCTTGGGCAGAAGGGGTTACCCGGTTGAGGGAGACATAACGACCCTCTGCCTTGGATACGATCTTATGACTGACTACAAGAATATCCTGATCGCACAGCGTCAGCTTGTTGTAATCCAGCGCATCGCCTAACAATACCGCCAGATCATCCCCTGGTTGTACCCGTGGGATTCCACTGAGGGCGGTCAGAGTGACGACCGACTCGCTGGCTGTCACTGAGTCGGCCTGGCTCGGGTGGCCTCAGCCTGTTCGTCAGGTTGTTGCGGCAAGCAGGAGTCGATATTCAGTTGCTGTGCTGAACTATTAAATGGGTGTTCAATCTTTCTTCGGGGAGGGGCCGCGTAGAGTGTTGAACGTTGCCGGGGTGTGCGCCCCGCTTTACGAATCATGGCCTCCATCATTTCCGGCGACAGTTCTTGGCCGCTGGTGGCCCCGGCTGCACGGGTAATCGATTCGTTCATCAGGGTTCCGCCGATATCATTGGCCCCGGCTGCAAGACAGGCGCTGGCCCCCGTTGGTCCCATTTTTACCCACGAGGTCTGGATGTTGGTAATGTGTGGGTGCAGAACCAAGCGGGCCACCGCGTGGCCCAGTATTGCTTCACGGAAAGTTGGTCCCGGCCGTGCCCAGCCTTTACGATACAAAGGTGCTTCCATGTGAACAAAGGGCAGGGGAACAAACTCCGTAAATCCACCGGTTTCGATCTGCAGTGCACGCACCCGGCTGAGGTGTCGGGCCCAGTGGGTTGGCCCATCAATGTGGCCGAACATGATTGTCGCGGTACTGGGCAGTCCGATGCTGTGTGCTGTACGCATCACCTCCAGCCACTGCTCGGTAGAGATCTTGTCCGCACAGATTATCGTACGGATCTCATCATCAAGGATTTCTGCGGCGGTGCCGGGCAGCGAGCCAAGGCCAGCTTCCTTGAGACGCAAAAGAAATGTTTTCAGTGATACGCCCAGCGTGGTTGCCCCATGCCAGACCTCTAGGGGTGAGAATGCGTGGATATGCATCTCATTGACAGCGGATTTTGCCGCGCGACAGATTTCAAGGTAGGTCTCACCGCTATAGGCGGGGTGAATTCCACCCTGCAGACAGATTTCGGTCGCTCCGCGATGCCAAGCCTGTTCAGTGCGGCGGGCTATTTCTGCCGTGTCCAGTACATAGGGGGCGTCGGTATTAATGGTGCGGCGGGGACGCTTGGAAAAAGCACAGAAGCGGCAGGAGAAAGAACAGATATTGGTGTAGTTGATGTTTCGGTTGATGACATAACTGACGATATCGCCGGTAATCGCCTCGCGCATACGGTCTGCTGTCGCTACGATCATTTCGACTTCACGGCCGCGGGCAGAGAATAGTCGGCTGATTTGTGATTCGTTCAGCAACTCGCCGTTTTGCGCGCGCTCAAGCAGATCCATGAAATTTGCGGTGTGGTAATGATCTTTCGATAATGACAGTATCGGTCTCGAGTCAGGCCGATCAGTTCCCGGTGCCTGGCATGGACTGTCGATACCGGCAGTCCAACTCTGTTCACGGGCATAGCCGCTGCCGTCACAGTGTGCCAGTACCGCCGCCCGCATCTCGGGCGCAAGCCAGCGCCGGGAGTTGGCTAGGAAGTGTGGGTAGACCGGTAACCGCGCCACCAGTTCTTTACCGGCATGTTCGGTAGCCTGGCGCAGGGTATCGAGTTGGGGCCAGGGCAGTTCCGGGTTGACATGATCCGGCGTAACAGGAGAGACACCACCCCAGTCATTGATGCCTGCTGTGAGCAGTTGATCAAGCGCTCCCGGACTCAGATTCGGAGGTGCCTGGATGCTGATTTCAGGGGGTAGCAGCAGGCGGGCTACAGCGATCGTCCATTGATGCTCCTGATATGTTGGTGCTTTGGCCCGGGCCATTGCAGTGCCGACCTTGGGCATGAAGTTCTGAACAATAATCTCCTGTAGGTGACCGTAGCGGCTATGTAGCACTCGAAGAGCGAGAATCGATTCAATCCGTTCCAGCCGGGTCTCGCCAATACCAACCAGGATGCCGCTGGTAAATGGAATCCGCTGCCTGCCGGCCTGTAGGATCGACTCAAGCCGATGTTTTGGTTGTTTGTCAGGGCAGCCGTGATGTGCCCCACCACGCTCACTCAGGCGGTCGGCGCTTGACTCGAGCATCAACCCGGCTGAGACGGAAACAGTGCGCAACCGCGCCAGATCAGCCGCCGTCATGATGCCGGGGTTGACGTGCGGCAACAGCCCAGTAGCATCGCTGACCCGCTGGGCAACTTCGATCAGGTAGTCGATGCTGGAGTTATGCCCCAGGGCCTGGAGCGCATCACGGGCGGCCCGATAGCGCAGTTCAGGTTGATCTCCAAGGGTAAACAGAGCCTCATGACAGCCGGCATCTGCGCCCGCACGAGCGATATCAATTGCCTGTTCGACGCTTAGATAAGCCTGCCCACTCGACGCAGCGGGACTGGCGAATGTACAGTAGTGGCAGACATTTCGACACAACTTGGTCAGGGGAATAAAAACTTTTGGTGAGTAGCTTACGACAGTTCCGTGCTTAAGATCACGTCGCAATCTTGCTGCCTGCAGGAGCCCCTCCAGATCGCGACATTGCACTAGAGCCGGTGCGTCGGCGGCGGCAATCGGTTCCCCGGCAACCGCTTGGGTGAGAAGTGCCTCGATCGTATCTTGCATGGTGTCTGGATGCGCAGAGCTGAAGTGGGTGGTTTGTGCCCGGTGTTCGACGCGAAAGTTACACCGAAAAAGAGCCTTGTGGCAAGAACGAAAAAATACCTTTCGGTAGTTGGTGTAGTTGTGCGTGGCAAAGCCAGTACGCCAGCATTTGGGAAGATGCTGTCAGGAGCCAAGATCTTAACCTGACATGGCCACGATTTCGTTTGAGCCACCGTTGATCTTATTGCCTGGGTGTTTCATCACAGTAAATACCCGCATACGGTTCGTAAATCGAAATCTGTTATTGTTCACTCAGTAATTGCTCCGAGCAGATTTGTATCCGTTGCCAGATTTGATCATGTCGCAAGAATTAACTGAAGAAGTACAACAACGCTATCGTAAGTTGCTTGAGGAAGCTGCCAACCCTAACGAGTGGGCCTGGGCCTGGCGGTCCGAGTACAACCGGGGGGGGTTTAAGGCGGTAGATTTCCTCATGGAGGAGGTCGTTAATTCTGGGAAATGCATCGGTTGTGCCGCCTGCCTCACCATCTGCCCGGTTGATGTTTTTGATTATCAGGACGAAAAGCCAAAAGACTCCAGGAACAATGCTTGTGTTTTCTGCGAGTTATGCGTCGACGTCTGCCCAGTGCTACGCCCAACCGACCAGGACCTGCCCCGACAGATCGAGTTACAGGAGCCGATCAGCGATGAGGGCTTTGGCCCTTACGCTTATGGCGTGCTTGCACGGACAACCCGGGAATTCATCCTCGATAAGGCACAGGATGGCGGTATCTGCTCGGCACTGGGAATTCACGGCATGCAGACCGGGACAATAAAGGGGATGGTGGTCGGCAACGAAGATCCAGACAACCCGCAGATGGGTTACGCTCGGCTGGCGACGACGCCTGAAGAGGTATTGATCAGTGCCCGCTCGCGTTATACCTACCAGCCGAATACTTTGACCCTAGTGGAGGCGATGAAAAAAAACATCAGCCCGTTGGCTGTGGTGGGCGTCCCCTGTCAGGTCGATGGAGTCCGTCAGCAGCAATTCTCGAGTATTCGCCTGGATGTGGCTGAGTGGTATCGGGAGAATATTGGATTGGTGATTGGCCTGTTCTGCTCCGAGGCCTTTACTGAGCAGGGCATAGACTGGCTGGCCGAGGATCTACAGGTGGCAAAACGTGATATCACAAATATCAATATCAAGGGACGTCTGGAAATCAAGTTGCGTGATGGCCGAGAAGAAACCCGCTCGCTGAAAGCTTTTGGGAAGTTTGCTCGACCTGCTTGTCTTTATTGTATGGATTACGCTGCAGATAATGCGGATATTGGCTTGGGTGGCATCGGGCTCAACGGCTGGACTTTTACCGTGATCCGGACTGTGACCGGGCACAGAGCCTGGCAGGCGCTACTCGAGGCTGGCTGGGTAGAAACCAAGGAACTTGACGAGGAGCCCAAGGCCAAAGAAATCCTGGCTCGACTATCCAAGTACAAGCGCAACCGTCCCTTACCCGCTCTTATGCCGACTCACCTTGAGCGTGAAGCGATCGGAAATCTCGACCCCAAGCACTACTACCGGGGCTGGGAGGAGGGCAATTCGGTGAAAGACTGGCGGCCACTGCCACCGCCACCGCCAAAAAAGAAAAAGGCCAAGCCGACAAGCGGGGATAGCGCTCAATGAGTGATTCGAAACCGCATCTTGATGACCTCAATGTCATCGTCCTGGGGCAGGGCGGCGATGGTTCCCTGACCGTCATCAGTATTCTTGCCGACGTGTTACGTTCGGCAGGCCTGCGAGCTTACACAGAGCGCAATGTACTGTCGCGTATCAAGGGTGGTATCGTCGCGGCCACGTTACGGGTTTCAAGCAGGGAGCGCCTCTGCACAGGTAGTGAAGTTGACCTGCTGCTTGCGTTTGACGCATTGGCGGTCGCCAAGCACGTTCACCGTCTCAATCAGAACGGCATCGTGATTTACGACAATTCTGGCGGTAGTTTGCCGCCAGACAGCGGTATTCCAGGTGGTGCACAGGTTATAGGCATCCCGTTCAGCCGCCACGCAGTACGGCATTTTCGACGCGATCTGTACAAGAACAGTATCTCCTCGGCCGTCATCGGGCGCCTGATCGGTCTTGGCGACAACGAGGTGCGAGGTTCTTTTGAGAAGCGTTTTGCACCACGCGGCGCCCAAGCACTGCAATACAACCTTGAGGCACTGGCAGTGGGCCATGAACTTGCCGACCAGGCCGGGCTGACCGCCGACCAGGGGTTGTATAGGATCGTCAGCGCGGATTGCGGCCCACAGATGCTGATTACCGGAAACGAGGCGGTGGCCTTCGGTTTTGCCGTTGCCGGGGGACGTTTTTTTGCCGGCTATCCCATTACGCCAGCAACCGAGATCATGGAGTGGCTGGTGAAGTGGCTTCCCAGTTTTGGTGGCGTGGTTCAGCAGGCTGAAGACGAACTGTCGGCGGCTAACATGGCTATCGGCGCTGCGCTCACCGGCACTCGGGCGATGGTTGCGACCTCCGGGCCGGGTCTCGCCCTGATGCAGGAAGCTATCGGGCAGTCAGGCATGGCCGAGATCCCACTGGTGCTGGTTGATTCCCAGCGTGCAGGCCCGAGTACGGGAATGCCAACCAAGCCCGAACAGAGTGACATCATGATGATGGCCCACGGCGGCCAAGGTGATTTCCCCCGGGTCGTTCTTGCGCCAGGTACACCGGCGGAGTGTTTTCACTTGACCGTCGCAGCCTGCAATCTGGCCGAGCGATACCAACTTCCGGTCTTCGTAGCTCTGGATCAGGGGCTATCCCAGAACCTTGCGACAATCGATCCGATTGAACACGGCCAAGTGGTCGTAGATCGTGGCAAAAAACTGAATGCGGCAACGCTGGCCCAGATGGACGTCTACCAGCGCTACGCTTTCAGTGAAGACGGTGTGTCTGCTTTTGCCGCACCTGGTACGGCTGGTGGGATGTCGCTGGTTACGGGCAATGAGCACGACCCGTTTGGCCTTGTCTCCACGGATCCGGATAACCGTATTCGCATGGTGCAAAAGCGCCAACAAAAAATTGAGACGATGCGCCCTGACTTGCCTCAAGCGGTTACCCATGGTAACGCGACAGCCGAGATTGGCTTGATTGGGGTCGGGATGACCTACGGCGTAATCCTTGAAGCGATGGATATTCTGGCGGCCGACGGAGTGGTGACACAGTATCACCAACTGCGAACACTATGGCCGATGCTGGAGGAAACGGCAGCCTTTACCCAGCGCTGTCAACATGTGTTTGTGGTTGAGTACAACGCGACCGGGCAACTGGCCAGGCTGATCGTCGCGCAGGGAGGAGAACAGGCCCACATCTGCAGCATACTCGCCTATGATGGTATACCCCTACGGGCCGCCAGCCTGGCCCGGGAGATAAAAGATCGTATGCGCTTGAGGGAGGATAAAGTCGCATGACCAGGACTTTTTCACCGCCACGGCCAATCTGGTGCGCTGGCTGTGGTGATTTCGGTGTGCTGGAAGCCTTGGTCAGCGCTTTAAGCGAACTGGGGGTGCCGGCACATGAACGCATGGTCCTTGCTGGGATCGGCTGCTCCGGGTCGTTGCAGAATTATCTGTCCTGTTATGGTTATCACGCGCTTCATGGTCGGGTTCTGCCAACCGCCATCGGCGCCAAACTGGCCAATCCCGAGCTCACCGTGGTGGCTGTCGGTGGCGACGGTGACGGCTACGCGATCGGGGGGGGACACCTCGTACACTCGTTCAAACGCAATCCCGGCGTGACTTACGTCGTTATGAACAACGGTACCTATGGACTGACCAAAGGGCAGGCCTCACCAACGAGTGCAATCGGCTACCAGGAGAACACCGAAGAAGACCTCGACCCGATTCTGCTCGGCCTGAGTATTCCCGGCTCAACCTTTCTGGCCCGCGGTTACAGTGGCCAGCCCGCACAGCTGTTGCAGCTTATGCTTGCCGCGATTGGTCATTCCGCCGCAGGCCATGGTATGGCCTACCTTGAGGTGTTGTCGCCGTGTGTCACCTATAACGACACCTATCGGGCCTGGCGGACCAGCGTATACGATATCGATAATGACAAGGACTATGATTCGAGCGACCGCGCGGGTGTTTTTAAGCGCATGGTCGAATTGAGAACGCAAGGACGTTTGCCATTGGGTCTCATCTACCGGGGCGATCGCCCGGCCCTGGAAACGCTCTCGGTTAATCCTGATTTTGTCGCCCCGGCGCGACAAGACCTCAGTGATCCTCAACTGCGCGATAGTTGTCGTAAAGCGATGCAGTCCTTCATCAGATAAGCCGTTTGGCCGTTA
>PBSU01000022.1 GCA_002726415.1 Acidiferrobacteraceae bacterium
CCGTTGATTACGCTCGGGTGCATCATGATGCGCAAATGCCACCTGAATACCTGTCCCGTTGGCATTGCTACCCAGGACCCCGTATTGCGTGAGAAGTTTTACGGTCAACCGGAGAACGTGGTGAACTACCTGTTTCTGGTCGCGCAGGAAGTGCGTGAGATCATGGCCACTCTGGGCTTTAGGACTTTTAATGAGATGGTTGGTCGTACCGACGTGCTTGAATCGGCTTCAGCAGTTTCGCACTGGAAGGCCGACGGTCTTGATCTCGCACCTCTGCTGGCAACACCACAAAAACCGCATCAGGATACGGGGGTGTACTGCCAACAGAGTCAGGATCATGGTCTGGACAAGGCATTGGACAGTACTCATCTGATCGGACTGAGTCAGGCGGCGCTTGAGAAGGCTGAGCCGGTCGTATTTGAACTCCCTATCAGCAACATCAATCGTACGGTAGGTGCTTTACTCAGTCATGAGGTGGTTAAGCGCTGGGGTGAACATGGTCTGCCCGATGGCACGATCCATGGCCGCTTTACTGGGTCGGCGGGCCAGAGTTTTGGTGCCTGGCTGGCGCACGGTATCACACTGGAACTGGCTGGCGATGCCAATGACTATGTTGGGAAGGGGCTCTCTGGGGGGCGAATTGCGGTTTATCCCCCCCCACAAAGCACCTTTGTACCGCAAGACAATATCATCGTCGGCAACGTGGTGCTCTACGGTGCGACTGGCGGCCGGGCTTTTTTCCGAGGCCGCGCAGCGGAGCGTTTCGCTATCCGCAACAGTGGGGCCCGGGCCGTGGTTGAAGGCGTCGGAGATCATGGCTGTGAGTACATGACGGGTGGGCGGGTCGTGGTACTTGGCCCGACGGGCCGGAATTTTGCCGCTGGGATGTCCGGGGGCATCGCTTATGTGTTGGCTCCAGATCAAGATCTATTTGCGCTGAACTGTAACCAGGATATGGTGGATCTTGATCCACTTGACCGGGAAGATGATATGGCGGAACTGCTGGAACTGCTGCGTGAACACTACCGGTTGACTCATTCCAGTGTGGCGGCAGAGTTGATGGCAAACTGGGAACAAGCCGTTGCCAGTTTTGTCAAAGTGATGCCGTGTGAGTACAAGCGGGTACTGGCCCAGCACCAGACCCATGATGAAGAATCCGAATCGACCTTGCCCGCTGAAACTATGCGGCAGGGCACATTCTGATTTCCCACAGTGAGGTTCTTAGGAGTATGGGGAAGGTAACCGGGTTCAAGGAATATCCACGGTCCAGCATTCCTTATCGTGATGCAGGTGAACGCCTGGGTGATTTCGGTGAAATCTTCTCTCATGCTGACACACTGCAATTGCAGACACAGGGTGCCCGCTGCATGGACTGCGGAGTCCCATTCTGCCAGTCTGCCGATGGCTGTCCGGTGGATAACCTGATTCCGGAATGGAACGATCTGGTATACCGGGGCGAGTGGCGTGCGGCGCTTGATCGTTTGCATGCCACAAATAATTTCCCCGAATTCACGGGTCGGGTTTGCCCGGCCCCCTGCGAGGGCGCTTGTGTGCTGGGGATCACTGAGCCTGCAGTGATCATCAAGAATATTGAGCAGGCGATAGTGGATCGGGGGTTCGCTGAGGGCTGGATCACTCCGCAGCTGCCTGGACAGCGTTCGAGCTTTCACGTTGGGGTGGTCGGTTCAGGTCCGGCGGGGCTTGCGGCCGCGGAGGAACTGAGTCGGACAGGTCACCGGGTGACGGTTTACGAGCGTGCCGACCGGGTGGGGGGTCTGCTGGTATATGGCATCCCAAACATGAAACTCGACAAGGGTCTGGTGGAGCGCCGGGTAGCATTACTGCGCCAGGGGGGAGTTGAATTTGTCACCCGCACGAGCGTTGGTAAAGAGGTAGCTCTGCCCCAAGGACATATGATCGACATAATGGGTGAGCTGGGCTGCGAGACACAGCATATCCCGGCACAGGCATTGATGGAACGCCATGATGCGCTGGTGTTGGCGATGGGGGCGAGCGTACCACGGGATCTGCCAATTCCCGGCCGAGAATCATTGGGCATTCATTTTGCAATGGAGTATCTCACCCGGAGCACCCAGAGCCTGCTTGAGGGAACTCAGCCGGCTATCAGTGCAGCAGGAAGACGAGTTATCGTGATCGGCGGTGGTGATACCGGCGCTGACTGTATTGGCACTGCATTACGACAGGGTTGTGAAAGCATCGTAAACTTCGAGCTGCTCGCCCAGCCCCCTGCTGGCCGGGCTCCGAACAATCCTTGGCCGCAGTGGCCACTTATTTTGCGCAGCGACTATGCCCATACAGAAGCCCAGCATCGTTTTGGCGGTGATCCCAGAAGTTACAACCTGCTTTCCAAAACTTTTATCTGTGATGATGGTGGTCAGGTGTGTGGAATACGCACAGTCACGGTGGACTGGGATAAGCCGACGGACCGGGCGCCCTTCAGTGAAGTGGCAGGTTCGGAACAGGACTGGCCATGTGATCTGGTATTTTTGTCGATGGGATTTACCGGGCCTGAAGCGGCGTTGGCAGCGGAACTGGGACTGGAGCGTGATGAGCGATCCAATCTGCTGGCCCCACCACCCCGTTATCAGTGCGGTACGTCTTCTGTCTTCGCCGCCGGCGATTGCCGACGTGGCCAGTCACTGGTGGTCTGGGCGATTCACGAGGGTCGGGCGGTGGCGCAGGCAGTGGATACCTATCTCGCCGGGCTGTCTCAAACCGAAGTGGTTGCCTGAGTTGACCCAGGTATGAGTCGCGCTCCCGTCGATGCCCGGGATCGGCTGATTGTCGCGTTAGATGTGCCAAGCGGCGCCGAAGCCCGCGCTCTGGTCAAGGAGTTGGGTGATACCGTCAGTTTCTACAAGGTCGGCCTGGAGCTTTTTACCGGAACCGATGGCTTTGGTATGGTCGACTGGCTCGCCGGGCAAGACAAACAGATCTTTGTTGACCTCAAGTTCTTTGATGTCCCGGCAACGGTTGCACGGGCTGTGCGTCAGTTGCGGGGACGGCAGATCACCTTCGCTACCGTGCATGGCAATGACGCCATGATGCGCGCGGCTGCCGAGGCTTCCGGCGAGGTCGGTATTCTTGCAGTGACCGTGCTGACGAGTCTCGATGCGGCAGATATGCAGGATCTGGGTTTTGACTGTGATATTCCAGATTTAGTGCGCTCTCGTGCAAAGCGAGCTGTCGCGCTGGGCTGTGCCGGAGTCGTGGCTTCTGGTCAGGAAGCGGCGGTGTTGCGTCAGTCACTTGGGGATGAGGGCTTGATCGTGACACCCGGAATCCGTCCCGGTGATCATGATGATGATCAGAAACGTGCAGTGACGCCGGCCCAGGCGCTGCATGATGGGGCGGATTATCTGGTGGTGGGGCGACCCATCCGTGATGCCGCTAGTCCGCGAGATGCCGCAAGGAGTATTCAGGCTGAGATCGCATCAGCACTGGCCGAGGCCAGGCCTTGAGCGGGCAATTAAAAAACGACCGCCTGATTCGTGCCCTGCGGCGCCAGGACGTGGACTGCACTCCGGTCTGGATCATGCGCCAGGCGGGTCGGTATCTTCCTGAGTATCGGGCCACCCGCGAGCGGGCTGGGGATTTTCTGACGCTGTGTCAGACTCCGGAACTTGCCTGCGAGGTGACACTGCAGCCACTGGAACGCTTCGATCTGGACGCTGCGATTCTGTTCTCTGACATTCTGACTATCCCGGATGCCATGGGCCTGGGACTTACGCTGCATGAAGGGGAAGGCCCCCGGTTTGCCCGACCGGTGCGCTCTGTCACTGAGGTCGCGGCACTGGGCGTCCCGGACCCGGAGCGTGATCTGGGATATGTGATGGATGCAATAAGACTGATCCGTCATGAACTGGCGGGTCGGGTGCCCCTGATTGGCTTTTCAGGGAGCCCCTGGACATTGGCGACTTATATGGTTGAGGGGCAGGGCAGTCGGGATTTTGCCCGAATAAAAAGTATGCTTTACAACGAGCCATCGGCGGTCCGTCAACTCCTTCGCGTGCTCAGCGAATCGGTCTCGATTTACCTGACGGCGCAGGCCCAGGCTGGAGCCCAGGCGCTGATGATCTTTGATACCTGGGGCGGCGTTCTGGGGCATGCAGAGTACCGGCACTTTTCACTCGACCCCATGGAACAGATAGTTGAGTATCTACGATCAGATCCAGTGGCCTCTCAGTTACCACTCATTGTCTTCACCAAGGGGGGTGGGCAATGGCTGGCGCGCATTGCCGCAATTGGTTGTGATGCGTTGGGATGCGACTGGACGACGTCTTTGCGCGAGGCCCGACGGCAAGTTCAGGACCAGGTGGCCCTGCAGGGCAACCTGGACCCGGCGATTCTCTACGCTTCGCCCGAAAGAATCCGCTCTGGCGTGGCTGACGTACTTGAAGATTTTGGACCTGGCCCGGGCCACATATTCAATCTTGGCCATGGGGTGACGCCTGGTGTCGATCCGGATCACGTCAAGGTGTTGGTAGACGCGGTGCACGAATTCAGCCGTACCAAACGATAATCCTGGGTTTGGTATGGCCTGGGTCAGTCTGGCACGGGTACCGTGTAGTTCAATGCGAGGCGGCCACCATCTGCATAGATACATTGTCCGGTGATGTAAGACGCATCGTCACTGGCCAGAAAAAGGGCAATCCGGGCGATTTCGTCGACCTCGCCGCAGCGGCCCATCGGTGTGCGTGACAGGATGGCACGGCGTTTCTCGTCATCTGTGATTACCTGTTGCAGCATTTCAGTCAGGATACTGCCCGGACCGATTGCGTTGACCCGTATTCCCTTATCCGCCAGTGCGACTGCCATGACCCGCGTTAACTGATCGAGTCCACCCTTGGAGACGTTATAGGGCAGGATATTGGGGATGGTCATGACACCGTTTACGGAAGACATGTTAATGATGCTGCCACTGCCAGCCGACACCATGTGCCGGCCTACCGCCTGGCTTATGAGAAAGGCCCCTTTAAGATTGACTGCGATCACAGCATCGAAGTCTGCCTCGCTGATCTCCAGTACATCGCCTGAGCGTAGTATTCCGGCGTTGTTGACGCAGATATCGATCCTGCCGGTTTCAGTCACGATTTCATCGATCGTGGCATCTACCGCCTTTTTATCGGATATATCGGTGCAGAAAAAACAGGCATTGGGTACCCCCGCTGCGGCTGCTCGACCAACGTCTTCGTTAATGTCGAGCATCATGACCTGGGCGCCCTCTGCACAGAAGCGCTGCGCTACACCCAGGCCGATTCCCTGGGCTGCGCCCGTCACGACTGCCACTTTGTTTTCAAGTCTCATTGCCGTCTCCATCCAAATCAAAAGAAGATGGCACGATTGTATCCTGCGGATGAATCGCTCTGTGGCCGCAAGATGGCCAATCACCTAGACTTGAGTGGATGCTCGTGTCCTGCCAAAAAGCAGTTTCGATCCATCAGGCTGAGGCGGATGAGATGGATCTCATCCGAACCTTGTTCTGTGAATATGAATCATCGGTTGACGAAAGGGCCTGTTTTAATGATTTCGAACGCGAACTGGCAGCTCTACCGGGTGACTATGCTGCGCCCAATGGCTGCCTGCTGATTGCATCCTCTGGTTCAGCGGTGTCAGGCTGTGTGGCACTTCGCCCTTTGGATAGATCTACCGTTGAGGTCAAGAGGCTATACGTTCGTGAGCCGTATCGGCGCAAAGGCATTGGTGCGGCTCTGATGAGGACTCTCATCAGGCGGGCCCACCACGGCGGGATCAGCAAACTGGTTCTGGAAACACTGCCAACCATGCGAGCCGCCAACAATCTGTACCAGCAACTTGGCTTTGTTCACGCCTGCGCCTATCATCCTGACCCAGCCCCGATCGTCACTCCCCTGATGCTGGATCTGCAAACCAACACCCCGATGATTAACGGATGACCCAGATAAGTTGCTGTTTTACTTTCAGCCTTGGTAGATAATTCGGAAACTTATGAAACTCGGTGAACTTGCGCACAAGCTTGGCGGTCAATGCCGTGGAGACCCTGACCTTGAGGTAACAGGCCTGGGTACCCTTGAAGATGCCAATGCAGATGAGATCACTTTCCTGGCCTCCTCCACGCCGCGAGAGAATCTGGCGTGTTGTGTCGCCGCCGCGGTGATTCTGTGTGAGGCAGACCTGGAGGCTTGGAGCGGCCCCGCCATCGTTTGTGATAACCCGCACCTGGGGTACGCCCGAGCCGCGCGAGTGCTTGATAATACGCCGGCACCGGCGCCAGGAGTCCATCCCAGCGCAGTAGTGGCAGAAAGCGCGTGTATTGGCCCGGGCGTGTCGATTGGGGCGAACTGCGTTATCGAGGCAGATGTGAGTATCGGCAGGTCGGTAGTGATCGGTCCCGGCTGCGTTGTTGGGGAGAACGCCCAGCTGGGGGAAGGTACCCGGCTTTTCGCCAACGTGACCGTGAGTCGTGGTGTTTTAATCGGCCAGCGCTGCTTTATCAAGAGCGGGGCAGTGCTGGGCAGTGATGGCTTTGGCAACACCCACGAAGAGGGGCGCTGGGTCCGGATTCCCCAACTCGGCGGCCTGACTGTTGGGGATGATGTTCAGATTGGGGCAGCAACCACAATAGACCGGGGCGCGATTGGTAATACCACAATAGCCAGCGGTGTAGTAATCGATAACCTGGTTCAGATCGGCCACAACGTACAGGTGGGTGAGGGCACGGCCATTGTGTCGTGTGTGGGTATCGCCGGGAGCGTGGTGATAGGCAAACGTTGCGTTCTGGCTGGTGCTGTCGGTGTTGCCGATCATGTCACTATCTGTGATGACGTACATCTGACCGGCATGGCCATGGTGACGGGCTCTATCAACAAACCCGGAATGTATTCTTCGGGAACGGGTCTTTTGCCGACAGGTGAGTGGCGCAAGGCTGCGGTGCGGTTCCGCCAGCTTGATGAACTGGCCAAGCGGGTGCGGGCGCTGGAGAAGGATACCTCAAAATAGTGGGTGATATGCCTCAGGTAGTCTATTGCGCTGCTGGCCTTGCGAGAAAAGGTCGATTGGCTCTCACCAGGTGGCATTATTTCATTTGGGATGTAACAAAAATTTGATTTTTGATAATCTTCCGGTTTCTGAGTATTAGTTAGGTCTGCCGACATCTTCGTCCAGCAAAAAACGTAGGAAGATTTCATGGTTTTTCCATCGGAGATTCCCCTCGCTCTTTGGATAGCTGGTTTTCTGGCGCTGTATATGGCCTGGGCGATCGGGGCTAACGATGTAGCTAACGCGATGGGCACCAGTGTCGGTTCAGGGGCACTGACAGTCTGGGGCGCAATTTTGGTTGCGGGTATTTTTGAATTCTGCGGCGCTTTTTTCGCTGGGGGGCATGTTACCGATACCGTACGCAAAGGTATGCTCGATCTATCGATGATAGATCGAGATCAGCTGATCTTTGGGATGCTGGCCTCACTCGCAGCCGCGGGTACTTTGTTGGTTGGAGCAACCCGTTTTGGTCTGCCGGTATCGACCACCCACTCCATCGTTGGCGCCATTGTCGGTTTCGGGGCGGTCGCCATCGGCCCCGATGCGGTACATTGGGGCAAGATCATGCAGATCGTATTGTCCTGGCTCACCTCACCTTTGTTGGCCGGTGTAATCGCGTTTTTCATTTTTCAGATCACACGATCCAAGGTTTTAGACAGGGCAGACCCCGTTGCCCAGATCCGGAAATTGGGCCCCGCATTTTTCTTTTTCGTTTTCTTTATTATTGGCCTTGTCACGCTCTTTAAGGGATTAAAGCCCCTCAAACTGGATCTTAATTTCGAACAGGCCTTGATTGGGTCTGTGGTGCTCGGATTGGTTGGAACGGGGCTGGGGATATTCCTCATTCGCAGGGTAAATCTGGGCCCAGAAGATCCCAAGCATCGCTTCAGTCGTGTTGAGCGTATTTTTGTGGTGCTCCAGATCCTAACGGCTTGCGCGATCGCGTTTGCCCACGGTTCTAATGATGTCGCGAACTCGATAGGTCCCCTTGCGGCTGTCGCGCATGCAGTTCAGGGTATGGACCTGGGGAGCAAAGCGCCGGTAGAACCCTGGATGCTTGCCATTGGTGGGGTGGGGATCATAGTGGGGCTGGGAACCTGGGGTTACCGGGTAATGGAAACCGTTGGAAAGCGCATTACGGAACTGACTCCAAGCCGGGGCTTTGCCGCCCAGCTTTCAGCCGCCACAACAATTGTATTGGCATCGCGGATGGGTATTCCCATTTCGACGACACATACACTGGTGGGCGCGGTACTGGGGGTGGGTCTGGCCCGTGGTATTGGTGCGCTGGATTTACGGGTGGTTGGCAAGATCATTGTGTCATGGGTGGCGACGTTACCGATTTCTGCTGTGTTATCGATATTCTTTTATTATTTTTTCAGAGGCTTATTAATCCCCTAGGAGGTATTCATGGCCTGGATAGACAAATTAGTAGGCCGCTCGCCAATCGGCCCGATGCAAAAGCACATGCACGTGGTCGTGCTCTGTGCCCGCGAGATACTTCCGCTGCTTGAAGCGATGGCCGCGGGAGATGATGAGGGAATTCGTGACCGACGTGCCCAGATAGACCAACTGGAGCATGAAGCCGATCAGATCAAGCATGAGATTCGCTCTCATACGCCCAAGCGTTTTATGATGGCGCTTGATCGGCGCACCATACTTGAGATTCTGGATTATCAGGATTCCATCGCAGACGTTACCCAGGATATCGCTGAGTTGGCGGATCAGCGCAGTATGCACCTGCCTGTCGCACTGCAGGAGCCAGTGCTGTTACTGGCCAAAAGTGTGGTCGCAGCCTGTGAGCAAGGCCAGCGAATCATCGATGAACTTGATGAACTGGTGGAGACCGGCTTTGGGGATGCTGAAGTCGGCCGGGTAGACGAGATGATCTCAGAGTTGGGTCGCCTTGAGACCGAAACAGATGCACAATTAGATTCGGCAGCCCGGAAACTTTTTTCGATCGAAGGGGAGCTTGGTGTCGCTACCATTTTCTGGCACCAGGTCCTTCGCCAGATCGCAAACCTGGCTGACCTTTCTGAACGCGTCGGCAATCGTCTGCGCCTGCTATTGGCCAATTAACTTCTTTACCGGCCAGTTTCTCCGGTATCTGAGCCATCGAAATGGCGCAGTAGCCACTCCATCAGCGCAATTGCGATGATCGCACCTGCCAGCTGAGCCACGATAAAGCTGGCAGGTGTGCTGGAGCGATACCGCGGAAAGTGTCAGTCAAGCTGCGGGCGATAGTGACTGCGGGATTGGCAAAGCATGTGGATACGCTAAACCAGTAGGCGGCCGTGATGTAGAGCCCAGCAGTCGTACCCGGAATAAGGTATGGGCATACACTAACTGAGGTGAAATGATTTGAGTTGCCTTCGATGCCTGAATGGTTGGCCTGGCTCAACGGGTCCGGTGATATGTACTGTTAAGAGTAGCGTTGTCAGAAGTTTCGATCTCGCCGGCCTCGATCAGGTAAAGCACTGAGGCGAAGATTGACCGGCTCGCAGCTTGGTAGAGTCGAGTGTCAAGTTCTGGATAGAGTGGTGGGATCATCTGAGTTATGTGATGGGGGGCGATCTCAAGCAGTTGAAGAATGTCTGTCATCCGCTGGTGCCGGTGGGCAATTAACGCCTCGATGTAATCGTGCGGGTTGTCCAGAGGTGGCCCGTGCGTGGGCCAGTAACCCGTATCTTCCCGTTTCAGCAGTGCCGTGAGGCTGGCAAGGTAATCGGCCATGTTGCCGTCCGGGGGGATGATTACGCTGGTGGACCACGCCATTACATGATCTCCGCTGAACAGCGTGCCGGGCCCGGTAAGCGCGAAACACATATGGTTGCTGGTATGACCGGGGGTGTGAAGACACTCAACTTCACAATCTCCGATTGCCAGACGCTGGCCGTCTACCAGACGCACGTCCGGGGAGAACTCAGTGTCGACGCCTTCTTCAGCTGCGATTGCACCGGGCTCTGCTTTTGTGCCATGCGGGCCAAAGGCAAAGGTAGGCGCACCACAGGCAGCCTGAAGTTGTCTGGCCCCTGGTGAATGATCCTGATGGCAGTGCGTTATCAGTATGTGGCTGATGCGCTCTCCCTGCAGGCCGTGAATCAGGGCACGTATATGTTCGGGATCATCCGGCCCAGGATCAATAACTGCGACTTCACCAGTACCCACGATATAGGTTCCGGTGCCGTGGTAGGTGAATACGCCTGCATTGCGCGCGGTTAACCTGCGAATGCCGGGCGCGACCGTTTCAATCACGCCATAACGAAACTGGTGATCTTGGACAAAAGGAATGCTCGGCACAGCCAGTGATTCAGCTGAGGTGGGACCAGGCTAGCGCTGCAGGATCGAAACCTTCCAGCGGTGCAAAACGGGTTTTGTAGGCCATCTTCTGGCAATCAGGGATCCAGTAACCCAGGTAAAGCCAGTTGTACTCTACTGAGCGGGTCAGTTCAATCTGGTGCAGGATCGCCAGAGTGCCGGGGCTGCGCTGCTGGTGCGCCGGGTCGAAAAAAGTATAGACGGCCGAAATCCCATCAGCGACGTGATCCAGCACCGAAACGGCCAACAGACGCCGACCGACCCGCAGTTCCATCATAAAGGTGTCGACCCGCGAGCGTGTCAGAAACTGCTGGTATTTCTCCGGATCGGCATCGTCCATGCTGTCTCCTTCGTGCCGATCTGACTGGTAGGCACGGTACAGGGCGAAGTGTTCCTCGCGAAACCTCAGGGTGCACAGCTCCATCGCGACATCATTGTTGCGCGCCAAGGTGCGCTTGAAAGAGCGGCCAGGAATAAAATCGTTGACCCGAATTCGAACTGACTGACACTGTTGGCAGGAAGGGCAGTGTGGTCGGTAATAAAGGGCGCCGTTGCGGCGAAAGCCATTGCGGATGAGGCTGTCGTACATGGCGGGTGTGACGTTGAACTTGGGGTCAATCAGTAGATTTGCCGCGGTTTCACGGCTCAGGTAGGGACAGGTATGCGCGCTCGACTGGTACAGATCCGGTGCGGCTTGTTGGCGGGTCATATGAACTGGCCTCCGGATGTTTCCAGATTCCAGATTCGGGGATCAGGCTCGCAATTCACTGCATCCGCCAGTTGCTGCGTAAAGTGAAGCCGCGGGATGCTTTGGGCGCCCAGAGATTCAAGATGGGCGGAGGCGACCTGGCAGTCTATAAAGTGATAGTCCTGTGCCGCCAGCAATGAGGCCAGGCTGACCAGAGCTGCCTTGGATGCATCCGAGACCCGACTGAACATGCTTTCGCCAAAAAAAGCTTTGCCGATGGTAATTCCATAAAGGCCGCCAACCAGCTGCGAGCCCAGCCAGGTTTCTACGCTATGCGCGTGTCCCAACTGGTGTAAGGCCGTATAGGCGCTTTTCATTTCGGCTGTGATCCACGTGCCTGGTTGCTCTGGACGGGGCTCAGCGCAGCGTTTGATGACATCCTGGAAGACCGTGTCTGAGGTTATGGTGAAGTTGCGTTGGCGCAGTTTTTTGCGCAGGCTACGGGAGATGCGAACTTGTGCGGGATACAGGATCGCGCGAGGATCCGGTGACCACCATAGGATGGGTTGACCGGCGCTATACCACGGAAAAATCCCCTGCCGGTAAGCGCTCAGCAATCGCTGTGGATTGAGATCACCGCCAACCGCCAACAGGCCCTCTGGCGACGCTGCTTCGAGTGGCGGAAATGCATATTGTTCAGGAGAAGTCGCCATGATGCGAGTCATTCTAGCACCCCGGTTTTGGGTTGCTGTCACGGCGAAAGGGGGTATGTGCCTCTAGCACTCGGGTATAGTCAGCGAGTTGCGATTCCTCCTGCGCGGTATACCTGCTGATCGCTTTATGGAACCCCGGATGTGAAAGCCAATGCGCCGAAAGCGTGGTTTCGGGAGTCAGCCCCCGGCTTAGTTTGTGCTCACCCTGCGCGCCTGCTTCAAACCGCGTCAGGCCATGCTGAATACAGTATTCAATTGGTGCGTAGTAGCAGGCCTCAAAGTGCAGATCCGGGATGTGTTCAAGTGCTCCCCAGTAGCGGCCAAATAAAGAGGTGTCCCCGCGGATAAAAAATGCACAGGCCACGTAGCGGCCGTGATGTTCTGCCAGCAGTAGTTGCACTGAGTCAGGCAAGGTTTGCACCAACTGCGCAAAAAACTCACGCCCCAGGTAGGCATATGATCCATGTTCAGCGATGGTGTTGCCATAGCACGCCATCAGAAGATCCAGATGACCGTTACTGATCTCATGGCCGTGTAGCCAGCGCAGTTCGATTCCCTGCTCAAGAACGCGCCGTCTTTCGCGCAGAATATTCTTGCGTTTTTTGGAGGAAAGCCGTCCAAGGAAGTGATCGAAATCGTGGTAGTGCTCGTTTTGCCAATGAAACTGGCGACTCTCTCGGCGCACAAATCCATTGGTGATAAAACGAGTGAGGTCGGCGTCAGTGCAGAACAGGCAATGTACCGATGAGGCCCCCAACTGGTCGGCGATGGCGGGCAATGCTGTCGCAATGCTGTCGCGCACCGTTGTGCTCTTAAAATCGGGGTGATGCAGCAGCCGTGCACCACTGACGGGCGTGAAGGGGACGGCCAGGAGTAGTTTCGGGTAGTACGATAACCCGGACCGTTGATAGGCATTGGCCCAGGCCCAGTCAAAAATGAATTCACCGTAGGAGTGCGCCTTGAGATAGCACGGGGCAGCCCCAGCTAAGGTATCACCGCAGTGGACCGTAATATGGCAGGGCGTCCAGCCGGAAGCCGGTGTACAACTGCCGCTGTCCTCAAGCGCCTGGAGGAATTCGTGGCGAAGGCTCGGGCTATCATCGGGTACCAGCGCATTCCATTGGGCGCGTGGAATCTGGCACATCGTTGAATTTGTTGTGATGAGTGCCTTGTCCCCATTATCATTGGGCCCTCTCTTTTTCCCGATCTGTAGGTCAGACAGACTCTTTTCTTCCTGCAATGAAGCATCTCCCCGTTGCGATAGCACAGCTGAATTTTACCGTCGGTGATATAGACGGGAATGTAAGCAAGATGCTGGCAGTTTGCCAGCGGGCCCGCGTTGAGCTGGGTTGCCGGGCTGTGGTATTCCCGGAGCTGGCTGTCACCGGCTATCCCCCTGAAGATCTATTGTTTCGTGCAGATTTTCTAGACCAGGCAGAACAGGGTTTGTCGCGGCTGGCAGCTGGGTCGGGTGACATCTGTGTGGTGATTGGTCACCCCCATCGCCAGGAGGGCAAGCTTTACAACGCCGCCTCGGTGCTGGATGCAGGGCAGGTGCGGGCTCGCTATTTCAAGCGTGAACTGCCTAACTATGGGGTCTTTGATGAGAAGCGTTATTTTTACCCTGGCGAGAATCCGTGCGTGGTGGATATAGATGGCATTGCCATCGGTTTGACCGTCTGTGAGGATGTCTGGCATTCCGCGCCGGTTGCAGACTCTGTGGCGGCTGGAGCAGATGTGATCTTCAATCTGAATGCCTCTCCCTATGACATACATAAGGCCAGAGAGCGTGAAGAGCAGGTGGTGGGAGAGCGTTCCCGCGAGGCCTGCGTCCCGATCATCTATGTCAATCTTGTCGGGGGTCAGGATGAGCTGGTGTTCGACGGGGGCTCTTTTGCCTGTGATGCCGCGGGGCAGGTGACCCATCGCAGTGCATTTTTCTGCGAGGAGCTCGCGCGGGTTGATGTGGGTGCAAACAGTCTGCAGTGTACTCACCCACCAGCCCTAATGCCCGGTTATGAAGAAAGTATCTACCAGGCGCTTCGAATCGGGGTTCATGACTACGTATACAAGAATGGCTTTGAGGGTGCCGTCCTGGGGTTGTCAGGCGGGATTGATTCAGCCTTGACGCTTGCGGTGGCCGCCGATGCTCTGGGCCCAGACAAGGTAGCGGCAGTCCTGATGCCCTCACGCTATACCCGGGATATGAGCCTGGTAGATGCCCGGGAGCAGGCGAAGATACTGGGAGTTTTTTGTCAGGAGGTACCGATTGAACCCCTAGTAGAGGCATATCGGGTTCAGCTTGAGCCGCTGTTTGCAGGCCTTCCATCTGATACCACGGAGGAGAATCTGCAGGCACGTATTCGTGGCAACCTGCTGATGGCGATCTCCAACAAGACCGGCCGGTTGGTGCTCACCACCGGTAACAAGAGTGAAATGGCGGTGGGTTATGCGACACTTTATGGTGATATGGCGGGTGGCTTTGCTGTGATCAAAGATGTACCCAAGACCCTGGTTTATCAACTCGCTCACTACCGTAACCGCGATGCTGTTGTCATTCCAGATCGGGTGATCACCCGGCCCCCTTCCGCAGAGCTTGCCCCAGACCAGGCTGATACCGACAGTCTGCCCCCTTACCACGTCCTCGATCCGATACTGGAAGATTTTATCGAGCACGATTGCGCGATCGAGGAGATCACAGCCAAGGGGTTTGATGCGGAAACTGTGGCTCGAGTGTCGCGGATGGTATTGCGCAACGAGTACAAGCGCCGCCAGGCCCCACCGGGTGTACGTATCACCCGCCGTGCTTTTGGTCGGGATCGTCGTTATCCCATTACCTCAAAGTTCAGTTGAGGTGCTCGCTGTCGGGGTAATTGAGTGTCAGCACCCGTAGCGTATCGGCCTGTAGATCGACCAGCCCCATTCTGGCATAGGCTTTGATCATGATCCCCAGGGCGTGTTCTACCGCTGGGGAGTTGCGATAAGTCTCGAGTACCAATCGCGCCCGGTTGACGGCTGCCACGTTGGCACCCAGGGCGTAGTAGTAGTGCGCAACATCAACTTCGTGTACCGCCAGCACGTTGATAATGTAGACCAGCCTTTTTCGTGCATCTGGCGCGTAGCGGCTTTCTGGAAAGCGACTGACCAGTTCGCGATAAGCCACAAAGGCTTCACGTACCGGACTGATGTCATGGTTGGCGGGATTTTTTCCTGTGAGCGTGTCGATCAGGCTATCTGGGGGCTCAAACAGCGCCAGGCCTTTTAGGTAAAACGCGTAATCCACATTGGGGTGGGTGGGGTGCATCTGGATAAAGCGGTTAGTGGCGGCAACCGTTAGCGCAGGTTCATCATTTTTGAAATAAGCGTACGCCATGTCCAGGTGGGCTTGCTCTGCATTGCGCCCATAAGGATAGCGGCCCTGCATTTTCTGGTACGTGGTTATGGCGGCCGGCCAGTCGCCCGCAGCCATCTGGCTATGCCCCGCAGCCAGAAATTGTTCGCCAGTCCAGTCAGCCGTTTCGTCTTTCTCTTCCAGGATAGCGCAGCCGGTGCCAAGCAGCGGCACGATCAGTATGAAAAGTGCACAGCGGATAAAGTGGGGCACGATATGGAAGAAGAGGCTCATAGCGGGCTATTATACTTTCGGGAGCATACGATAAAGATGACAGTTATGGCGGCCACCAAGGAAGAGGACGAAGGCGAGGTCATTACCGCAATTGTGCCCGATTCGGCAGTGGGTGAGCGGCTCGATAAGGTATTACCCCGGGTTTTTGCGCCTTACTCACGGTCTCAGCTTCAGGCCTGGCTCAAAGAAGGCCGTATTACTCTCGCAGGAGAGGTGCCACTAGCGCGGCTCGCAGTTGCGGGTGGCGAGGTTCTGTGCCTCCAGGTGCCCCCGCCGCCGCAGGCCCGGTGGCTGCCGGAGGCAATGGCGCTTTTGGTCGTGTACGAGGATGAAAATATTGCGGTCATTGATAAGCCGGCAGGCCTGGTCGTGCACCCGGGGGCAGGCAACACAACCGGTACGTTGGCGAACGCACTCTTGCACCGATATCCCGTTACCCAGGCACTACCCCGTGCAGGCATTGTGCATCGCCTCGATAAGGATACCAGTGGGCTTCTGGTCGTAGCGCTGACAGAACTGGCCCGGGCCGAATTGATTCGGGGTCTGGAAGCCAGGACGATACGACGGGAGTATCTGGCTGTGACGAACGGTTGCCTGGTCGCTGGGGGCACTGTGGATGCACCGGTTGGGCGCCATCCGCGAAACCGACTGAAGATGGCCGTGACGCAAAAAGGTCGGCCGGCATTGACCGAGTATCGCGTGCATCAGCGTTTCCGATCGCATACGATGTTGTCACTACGATTGCAGACTGGCCGCACGCACCAAATTCGGGTGCACATGGCGCACCTGGGGTTTCCATTAGTCGGAGACCCGATCTACGGTGCCCGGCCACAATTGCCACCAAGATCGAGCGCACATCTGGTCGCCACTCTTCAGGCGTTCCGGCGTCAGGCCCTGCATGCTGCGGCCCTCGCCCTGGCACATCCGATCACCGGGGAATCGCTACGTTGGGAAAGCCCTCTCCCGCCAGACTTGGTTACTTTGGTTGATGCCCTGGCCAGTGACACCAAGCACAATTCATGAAAGCCTCTTTGGTGCGATGGGTAAGTCCTGACTGGCCAGCTCCGGATCATGTTCGGGCGTTGACGACTGAGCGTAATGCCGGCCAGCCGGATCGCCCCTTCGATGGCTTTAATCTGGCAGACCATGTTCAGGATGACCCGGAACGGGTTGCCACTCACCGTTCAGTCTTGGTGGCGCAACTGGGGCTGGCAGGTCAGCCCCAATGGTTAACACAGGTTCATGGTATTGCAGTGGAAAGGCTCGATGGTACGGTACGGCCGTTGAGCGCAGATGGCAGTTTCACCACCTCCCCTGGTGTGGTATGCGCGGTGCTCAGTGCAGACTGTGCCCCGGTATTTCTCAGCGATCGCCAGGGCAGTTTTGTCGCTCTGTTACATGCTGGGTGGCGGGGCATTGCGGACGGGATTATCGAGACGGGCCTGAGCGCGGTACCGGCCCAGCCCCGGGATATCATTGCATGGGTAGGGCCGGGTATCCGTCGGCATGCCTTTGAAGTCAAAAGCGAAGTGCGTGATCAGCTAATGGCAGATCATCAACGCGACAGCAATTATTTTTTACCCCGAGGAGAACGGTATCTGGCTGACCTGCCCGGTCTGATCCTTGCCCGGCTCAGGCAGTACCGGGTCGCTTTTGCCGGCGCCAGTGAGGTATGCACCTATGCGGACCCAACACGCTGGTTTTCTTTTCGGCGTCAGGGGTTATGCGGGCGTATGGCGTCTTTGATCTGGTTAGAGCGCCAGCGCTGATTGCGGCGAATCCTGTAGGCCAGTCGTGCCCGGTGCCAAAAAAAAGGCGGGGCATGCCCCGCCTTTCTATAGAAACAAATATAGCTTAGGGTTTGGCTGTGCTCAGACCCAGAATCTCCCAATCCTGCATGCCACCACGGTACCATTTTATTTTGTGCGACGGGTAGCCGAACTTCAGCAGGTTTTTGATGTTGTTGGGTGACTGGCCGCACCACATGCCGTTGCAGAACATGACCGCGGTTTTGGCATCAGTGAAGTCAAACAAGCCCTCGCTCTCCTTGACGTTGAATACTTCCTGCATGATCTCAGCAATCTCGATCGGTGTGGCACCCTTAGCCGGATTTAGCTTGGTCCACGGCACGTTAATCGCGCTGGGAATCGTGCCTTTAGCAACCCAGTTGGGGGTGCGAGAGTCGACTACGACGATGGAGGAGTCGCCATCACTCATCATCTTGGCGTAGTGGATCATCTCACGTTCTGCAATGGTTTCTACACCTGGAGCGAGGACGGCAGGTTGAATGCAAAAAGGCGGGCATTTCCGGGATGTCTTGCCAAATGCTGGGTTTACAGTGTTCGCATTATCCTGGTTACGGATGATTTCAGTGGCTGCGCCATTGTGGTTCACTGTCACAGACATTAAATCTGGGGTGATGCCAACCGGATCGCCTGCCTGGGCACCCATTGGCAGTACCAGCGCTAAGCCCAGCATAGCGCTGGTTATTATTTTCAGGTTTTTCAAGTTCTCTCTCCTGTCAGTTTGGGGGATGGGAACTGCGGGCAATTGGTGGGTGCCCACAGAATTCCACGCTATCGCCGCCATCCTAAGGGATCGCCGCCAGCGGGGAAACTCAATAATTCAGTCACATTCAGGTTCTTTGCAAATCTCAGCTTCCGGGTTGCTTTCACACCAGGTGGCGCAAGCATCTTCGTTTGCTTCGCACCAGGTCAAGGCATCCTCGCCTTCCGGGGGGGCATCGCCAGCGAGGGCCACAGGTATGCTTATCATCATCGCGGTCAGAGAAGCAAAAATCAATCTCATCATGAAGAATCCAAAAAAATATCCTAATATTAGAACATCACTATAGTCAGAGAGTACAGAGTCTATCCAGCCAGGACCAGCATCAGTTTGCTATGTATCGATAAAATCCCTTAATGATCTTGTCTTATATCAAGTCTAGTGCACTTGGGCTGCTGTTACTGGCCTGGATGCTACTCCCAGTGGCCCCGGCAGCCGCCGATCCTGTCGAGTTTAGCCTGGTGGACCTGGGAGGTCAGTCCCACAATCTTGCGCGCTATAGAGGGAAGTGGGTGGTGATCAATTTCTGGGCAACGTGGTGCGGGCCCTGTATTGACGAGATTCCCGAGCTCACCGCCTTCCAGTCCCGCCATGGGGAAGAGGTTGACGTCATTGGTATTGCCTTTGAGAAAACGCCTGTGGAACAGATCCGCAGTTTTGCTCGTGATTTCAATATCAATTATCCGGTGCTGGTGATTGGTGATGAGCCCCTGGTACCGCTGGAGCCGCTTAAAGGTCTGCCGTCTACCTTCCTGCTTTCGCCACTGGGTGAGGTCTTGCATACCCATGTAGGCCCGGTGACTGCAGTGCAACTGGCGCAATGGCTCGATCAGTTCGCCGGTCAAGTTTCAAACTGAAGGCTGAGATCGATCGCGCAGACGTGCTTGGTGATCTCGCCGGATGAAATAAAGTCTACTCCGGTCAAGGCGATTTCCCGAATATTCCCCAGCGTCACATTTCCCGAAGCTTCAAGTTGAGCGCACCCAGCATTGCGCTGAACAGCCTGGCGCAATTGCGCCAGTGAAAAATTATCCAGCAGTAATCGTTGTGCCCCCGCAGAAATAGCCTCAGACAATTGGTCAAGATTTTCCACTTCAATCTCGACCAGTGAGACATGGTGACTATGTGCGATAGCAGCGTGTACGGCGCTGCGGATTGAACCCGCCGCCCGGATATGGTTTTCCTTGACTAGGATGCCGTCATAAAGTCCGAGTCGGTGGTTGGTGCCACCGCCGCAGCGCACAGCATATTTTTGTGCCAGGCGCAGACCCGGAACAGTTTTTCGGGTGTCCAGCAACTGGGCAGCCGTGCCTTCGAGCTGATCCACCAACCGGCGGGTCACGGTTGCGGTTCCTGAAAGGAGCTGCAGGAAATTCAGTGCGGTGCGTTCGCCCGTCAAGATAGCACGGGCGGGGCCTTCGATCTTGCACCACGCTTGGTCTTTAGCAATAAGGTTACCGTCCTGGGTAAACCACTCGACCGTAATGGACGGGTCGAGTTGATGAAACACCGACTCAACCCAATCACGCCCACACACGGTCGCGGCCTCGCGGCCGACCAGGGTCGCACACGCTCTATCGACCTCGCCGATCAGGGCGGCAGTCAGATCGCCTGTGCCAAGATCCTCGGACAGAGCCTGTTGGGCCTGTTCAAAGATTTCATGCTGTGTTGGGGATGGGTCCATGGGTGCCTGCGCCAACTTCAAGAATTGCTGATCATAACCCGGTTGTGGTGCGCCACCGAAACGGGTTATGCGCTTGCGCGTGAGGGACGGGATGCGGCCAGGGGCGTTGTGTTCTGCCTCAATGCACCTTGATTACCCAGGCTTTACCCCCATATTTTTTACGTAAACATCCCTGGGCGTAAAGTATTGCCCGGCAAAGAAGCAGCCCAGCACGAAGGGAGTGAGCTACTTATGCGAATGGATAAATTGACGACGAAATTCCAGCAGGCGCTAGCCGATGCCCAGAGCCTGGCGCTTGGCAGAGATCACCAGTTTATCGAGCCGGCACACCTGATGCTGGGTCTGCTCGATCAGGAGGGTGGCAGCGTGCGCCACCTGCTGACCCGGGTGGGCGCAAATGCAAATGCCCTGCGTTCGCGATTGGGTGAGGCGCTGGACCGGTTGTCACAGGTAGAAGGTACTGGTGGGGATGTTCAGATCTCGAGCGATCTTGCCCGGCTTTTGAATCTAACTGACAAAATGGCGCAAAAGCGCGGCGACCAGTTCATTTCCAGTGAGCTCTTCGTGTTGGCCGCGCTGGAAGATAAGGGGGCTCTGGGCCGCCTGATGAAAGATGCGGGTGTGGCTAAGGGCGCGCTAGAGCAGGCCATTGAACAGATCCGCGGTGGAGAGGCGGTGGATAATCCGGGTGCAGAAGAGCAGCGGCAGGTCCTGGAAAAATATTCAATTGATCTGACTGAGCGGGCCGAGCAGGGCCGACTGGATCCGGTGATTGGCCGTGACGAGGAGATTCGCCGCACGATTCAGGTGTTGCAGCGGCGGACCAAGAATAATCCGGTACTGATTGGCGAGCCTGGTGTGGGTAAAACGGCCATTGCCGAGGGGCTGGCACAGCGTATCGTTGACGGTGAAGTGCCAGAAGGGATGCGCGGTAAGCGACTGCTTGCGCTGGATATGGGCGCATTGATCGCCGGCGCCAAATTTCGGGGGGAATTTGAAGAACGTCTTAAGGCGGTGCTCACCGACCTGAGCAAACAGGAAGGCCAGATCATCCTGTTTATCGATGAGTTGCACACCATGGTTGGCGCCGGCAAGGCTGACGGTGCCATGGATGCAGGTAATATGCTCAAACCGGCACTCGCGCGCGGCGAGCTGCACTGCATTGGCGCGACAACCCTGGATGAGTACCGCCGGTACGTGGAAAAGGATGCGGCTCTAGAGCGGCGTTTCCAGAAAGTGCTGGTCGGCGAGCCCAACGTGGAGGACACGGTGGCTATCTTGCGTGGCCTCAAGGAAAAATATGAAGTTCACCACGGAGTTGACATAACTGATCCCGCGATCGTTTCTGCGGCAACACTCTCCCACCGCTACATCAGTGATCGCAAACTGCCGGACAAGGCGATTGATCTGGTGGACGAGGCAGCCAGTCGAATCCGCATGGAGATCGATTCCAAACCCGAATCCATGGACCGGCTGGATCGGCGCCTGATCCAGTTAAAGATTGAGAGAGAGGCGATCAGGAAGGATACCGATGAAGCTTCAAGAAAACGTCTTGAGGCCCTTCAGAGCGATATCGACGAACTTGAGCGTGAATACGCAGATCTGGAGGAAGTCTGGAAGGCAGAGAAAGCGGCCTTACAGGGTAGCCAGCATATCAAGGAAGCACTCGACCAGGCCCGGGGCGAAGTGGAGGCAGCACGACGAGCAGGAGATCTCGCGCGCATGTCGGAATTACAGTACGGCCGTATCCCTGAACTTGAAAAGCAACTGGTCGGTGCAGACACCGTTGAACCAGCGACATCGGTGCGGTTGTTGCGCAACAAGGTCACTGATGAGGAGATCGCTGAGGTCATCGCACGTTGGACTGGTATACCCGTATCCAGAATGTTGGAGGGCGAGCGCGAGAAGTTGCTTCGCATGGAATCCGAACTGCACGAGCGGGTGATCGGCCAGGACGAGGCGATACGCGCGGTATCCGATGCTATCCGCCGCTCGCGCGCCGGACTCTCCGATCCAAATCGGCCTTACGGATCATTCCTTTTTCTGGGGCCCACAGGCGTAGGAAAAACGGAGTTATCCAAAGCGCTGGCTGCTTTCCTCTTTGATACCGAGGAGTCGATGGTTCGCATCGATATGTCTGAATTCATGGAAAAACATTCTGTCGCAAGACTGATCGGTGCACCGCCAGGGTATGTAGGCTACGAAGAGGGGGGTTACCTCACTGAAGCTGTCCGCCGCCGCCCCTACTCGGTGATCCTGATGGATGAGGTGGAAAAAGCACACCCTGAAGTCTTTAATGTGTTGCTACAGGTGCTCGATGATGGTCGTCTGACCGATGGCCAGGGCCGCACAGTAGATTTTCGTAACACGGTCATCATCATGACATCCAATCTGGGTTCCGATCGTATCCAGGAACTGGCGGGTGAAGAGAAATACGATCAGATGAAGGCGCAGGTCATGAGTGTGGTTGGCCAGCATTTTCGCCCGGAGTTTATTAACCGGGTTGATGACATCATCGTCTTTCATCCACTGTTGCGTGAACAGTTGCATGCGATTGCCCGCATCCAGGTGGGAATTCTGCAGGCTCGTTTGAGTGCACGTGACCTTGCGCTCAATGTCACTGATGCGGCGTTGGCCAAGTTGAGTGATGCCGGGTTTGACCCCGTCTATGGCGCCCGACCGCTCAAGCGGGCGATCCAGGTCCAACTGGAAAATCCTCTGGCACAGCAAATCCTCGCGGGCAGTTTTGCACCCGGCGATACCATCGTAGTCGAGGTCGATGGATCTGAGTTGGTGTTCAGGCCAGAAGCAACGACCCCGGCCCAGGTAGCCTGACCGAGGATCAACCCGGGTTCGGCCTGGCCCTTTGAAACAGCACGACTGGCCGGGGTTAGCCACCCACAACCGATGGTCAGTCAGGGTTTGAGCCTGTAGACTCTCCAGCCGATGCTAAGGGATGCCTAGATGAAAGCGATGATCCTGGCTGCGGGCAAGGGAACGCGGGTGCGTCCGCTAACCCATGCCATGCCCAAACCGATGATCCCGGTACTGGGCAAGCCGGTGATGGAGTACCTGGTCGAGCACCTGGTCCGCCACGGCTTCGACCAGATCATGGTCAATATCAGTCACCTGGCTGATTCGATCGAAGGCTATTTCGGTGATGGCCGGCGCTGGAGCGCGGAGATCGGCTACTCCTTTGAAGGACATCTGGAGGGAGGCGAGACGATTGCGGCACCGGTGGGTTCAGCGGGCGGCATCAAGCGGATTCAGGACTTCGGCGGGTTTTTTGATGATACCTTTCTGGTGGTCTGCGGTGATGCCCTGATTGACCTTGATCTCTCAGCGGCCGTGCGCCGCCACTGGCAATCGGGTGCGGCTGCCAGCATCGTGGTGCGTGAAGTTCCGCGTCAGCGGGTTTCGAGTTACGGTGTCGTGGTCTGTGATGATAGTGGCCGCATCCAGTCCTTCCAGGAAAAGCCCACAACCGAAGAAGCCCTGTCACAACTGGTCAACACCGGCATCTATATCTTTGAGCCCAGAATTGTCGATCTCATTCCGCCCACCGTAGAGTTTGATATCGGTAGTGAGCTTTTCCCACTGATCCTGGAAAAAGGCTTACCTTTCCATGCGATAGAGGCGCCATTCAACTGGATTGATATTGGGCATCTCAGCGATTACTGGGAGGCGAATCAGCAACTGATGCGCGGTAAGTTGCGTGGTGCCGGCATGCCGGGTACCGAAGTACGCCCCGGGATCTGGACAGGGTTGAATGTGGATGTGGACTGGGATGAGGTTCGCGCGGAAGGTCCCATCTATGTGGGTTCCGCTTCACGCATTGAGCCAGGCTGCGAGATTTTTGGCCCGACCTGGATAGGCCATGGCTGCCACCTGGAACGGGGTGCACGCATTTCCCGCAGCATCCTCTTTGAATACAGCCGCATCGGCCCGCGCGGCCGGGTTGCCGAGTCGCTGGTGTTCGGCCGCAACTGCGTGGACCAGGATGGCAATCCCCTGCCGGATCTTGACGGCACCCTCGACTGGGTAGGCGATGCGCGAGATGCGTTGAGTCAGGCGAACCGGGTCGATTAAGCTCCTGTCATGCCGGATTCCCCTCTACTGTTGCGGGAAGCGGTGCTGTATCTCAATTGCCCGCCAGGGCCGCGCGCGTCAGCAGATCATTAACCCGTTGCACATAAGCGGCTGGTTCAGGTAACGGTGCGCCCTCACTGAGCGCTGCTTGGTCAAACAGCACACGGGTCCAGTCCTCAAGCTTGGCATGTTCGGGGCCCAGTTGACGGATAAGGGGGTGATCGGGGTTGATCTCCAGGATAGGTTTTCCCTCGGGCGCGCTTTGCCCCATGGATTGGAGGATGCGCTCGAGATTGCCACCCAGATCGGTTTCGTCTGCCACCAGGCAGGCCGGTGAGTCGGTCAGACGGTGACTGACCCGTACGTTTTTGACTTTCTCACCGAGCAGTGAGTGCATTTTTTCAGTTAACCCGGCCAGGTCTTTTTCCTTAGCCTCATTGGCTTTCTTGTCTTCATCACTTGCCAAGTCATCTAAGTCCAACGCCCCCTTGGCGACAGATTTCAGTGGCTTATCTTTGTACTCATTCAGGGAGGACACCAGCCACTCATCGACCGGGTCGCTCAGCAGCAGAACTTCGACTTCATTCTTGCGAAAAATTTCGAGGTGTGGCGAAGTGCTGGCAGCGTTATGTGAGTCAGCCGTAATGTAGTAGATGGCTTTTTGCTTCATCGGCATGCGCTTGAAGTAGCCAGCGAGAGACTCAGTTTGCTCTGCTCCCTCGTTGCGGGTAGAGGTGAAACGAAGCAGGTCGGCAAGCATAATGCGGTTGTCCTGATCCTCGACGATGCCTTCCTTTAACACTTTACCGAATTCCTGCCAGAAGGCCGCATAAGATTCGGGCTCCTTGTCGGCGAGTCGGGCGAGTTCAGAGAGTACCTTCTTGACCGAGGCACTGCGGATCCGGTCGATGTCCTTGTTGTCCTGCAGGAACTCACGCGAGACATTGAGGGGTAAATCTGCGGCGTCGACGACCCCGCGTATGAAGCGCAGGTAGGAGGGCATCAGGTACTTGGCATCATCCATGATAAAGATTCGCCGCACGTAAAGGTTGATCCCATGGCGTTGTTCCCGATCCCATAAGTCGAAAGGCGCCTTTTTGGGGATAAAGAATAGAGAGGTGTATTCGAGCGTGCCCTCGACCCGGTTGTGCAGGGTGGTCAACGGCGCTTCGCTGTCGTAACTCAAGGTCTGGTAGAAGCGCTCGTATTCTTCGTTGCTGATTTCACTCTTGGGTCTCGACCACAGCGCCGAACCACTGTTAACGGCCTCCCATTCGTCTTTCTTATCTTCATCCTGGGAGTGCATCTCGATCGGTAGTGAGATGTGGTCAGAATACTTACTGATAATGCCGCGTAGCCGAAAATCCTCGGCGAACTCCTTGTCATCATCGCGCAGGTGTAGCGTAATAGTCGTACCACGATCGCCGATGTCGACCGTTTCAATGGTGTACTCGCCTTCACCATCCGAGGTCCAGCGTACCCCGGCGTCTTGAGCCTCTCCGGCTCGGCGGGTAAGGAGCTCCACTTTTTGTGAGACCAGAAAAACCGAGTAAAAACCCACTCCAAACTGGCCAATTAAGCTGGCATCATCAGCCGCATCGCCACTCAGCGCATCCAGAAACTGGCGAGTTCCAGAGCGAGCTATCGTGCCAATATTCTGCACCACCTCGTCGTGGCTCATGCCGATGCCGTTATCTTTGATGGTGATGGTTTTCTCGTTCTTATCCACGCTGACTTGCAGGCGAAGGTCTTCCCCTTCCTCCATCAGTTTGGCATCGGTCAGCGCAGCAAAGCGCAACCGATCGCAGGCATCCGAGCCGTTGGAGATGAGTTCGCGCAAAAACACTTCTTTGTTGGAGTAGAGCGAATGAATCATCAGGTGAAGCAGTTGCTTTACCTCAGTCTGGAAACTATGCGTTTTCGGGGTCGCGGTCTCGGACATCTGGATGCACTCCTGGCTGTGAAAGGGGCGACCGGACAGGGCCGCGTTAATGAGTAAATCAACAAAGAAAATGGGGTTCGGTGTGGCAAAATCAAGCGCACAGGGCAACCGGTTACGATCGGATTGCCGCGTTCCGGTCGAAATCCGGAAAATCAGGTGCTCAAGCGAGGAGCCAACTCCCGTCTTGGGTCGGCAGGGTCAATCTGAAATAGATTGCCGCCAGGCGCGACGTAATCCGCTAAAATTAAGGCACGGGTGAGTTATCCCCGTTATCGGGGCATGGCGCAGTCTGGTAGCGCACCTGCTTTGGGAGCAGGGAGTCGGGGGTTCAAATCCCTCTGCCCCGACCATTTGCCTTCCTGAACGTCTTGGCGCCCGTAGCTCAACCGGATAGAGCAACGGCCTTCTAAGCCGTAGGTTACAGGTTCGAGTCCTGTCGGGCGCGCCAGTTCCCTGTAAGCACCCATTTACCGATTGAGCGCAAGGGTTGCTGGCATAAGGGGCTCGGTTTATTGGATAATTAGGGGTTCGCGTGTACATGTGTGGTGACCGTAGCTCAGTTGGTAGAGCCCCGGATTGTGATTCCGGCCGTCGTGGGTTCGAGTCCCATCGGTCACCCCAGTTTCTTTTTAGGTGTGTACAGGCAGTGGTGATACGGGCCGTTAGCTCAGTTGGTAGAGCAGCTGACTCTTAATCAGCGGGTCGCAGGTTCGATCCCTGCACGGCCCACCAGGTAAACGGGCGATCGGGTTTGACATAATCGAGCCTGGTCTTTACCGCCCGGGAGATCCGGCGCGAAAGTGGCGGAATTGGCAGACGCGCTGGCTTTAGGTGCCAGTGGGGCAACCCGTGGGAGTTCGAGTCTCCCCTTTCGCACCAATTACCCGGCTCAGCCGGGCTCGTGCGGCAAACGACGCCGTGTGGGTATGTTGAACACCAAGGCAGGCATGTATGGATATATCAATGGAAACCACGGGCGCCATCGGTCGGCGTATGACAATAAAGGTGCCGGCTGAGCAGCTTGATGGCGCCATCAGTACGCGCCTGAAGCGTTTGGCGCGTACCGCCAAGATCCCGGGTTTTCGCCCCGGCAAAGTGCCGATGAAAGTGATCGAGTCCCGTTATGCTGATCAAGCATTGGCCGAGGCGGCTGACGAGTTGATTGGCTCAAGCTACCGCGAGGCCATCATGGGTGAGTCGGTCGAGGCCGCAGGCCCACCTTCGATCGAACCCAAGACTCTGGCGCGAGGTGAGGATCTGGAGTTTGTCGCCAGTTTTGAGATTTTTCCCGAGATCCCTCGGGCCGATATCCGGGACATGCCGATTGAGCGCAATACCTGCGAAGTGGGTGATGAGGAGATCGATCAGACGATCGATACATTACGCAAACAGCGCACCAACTATACGCCGGGTGATTCACCTGCCCAGACAGACGATCGTGTCCTCATAGATTTTGAAGGTCGGGTTGATGGTGAGGTTTTCGAAGGGGGCGTGGCTGAGGATTACCCGATAGTGTTGGGCAAGGGGGCGCTGTTGCCTGAGTTTGAAGCCCAGTTGACTGGGGCCAGCACCGGTGAGGAGTTGACCATAAAGCTGACTTTTCCTGAAGATTACCCCGGCGCTGCTGTGGCGGGGAAGAAAGCCGAGTTTGCCGTGAAGGTTAAAGAGGTCGGCAAGCCCGAGGTACCCGATATAGACGAAGCATTTATCCGCACTTTCGGGGTGAAGGATGGCCTGGAAGCCTCTTTTCGGGAAGAAATCCGAGAGAATCTCAAGGGTGAGCGGGATCAAAGAGGTCGCGCCCAGGTGCGCCAGGCCGTGCTCGAGGCGCTGATGAAAAACAATGAATTTGAAGTGCCCGCAGCGCTGGTGGATGATGAAATCAATCGTGCAATTATGGCCGTGCGTGAGCAACTGCGTCAGCAGGGCCTACCCCATGACGGGCCGATTGATCGTGCTAATTACCTTGATGAGTCTTATCGACGGGTACGTCTGGGCCTGGTACTGCACGAAGTCGTCAAGCAGCGCGAGATTAAACCTGATCCAGATAAGGTGCGCGCACGAGTGACCGAGATGGGATCCAGTTACGATGATCCAGAACAGTTTGCACGCTGGTATTACGAGGACAAGCATCGCCTGGCTCAGGTCGAATCTGTTATCGTGGAAGAGCGGGCGATAGAGGTGTTGCTTGATGAAGCCCAGGTGACTGACAAAGCGCTGAGTTTTGAAGAGTTCATGCGTCCCCCTGCCCGCGCTTTGGCAACTCCTGAAAACGCCGACAGTTAACCGGAAAACTCGATATGACAAAGACATTTGGCGGTCCCGAAAATTTTGAGCCTCAAAACCTGGGCCTGGTTCCCATGGTCATCGAGACAACCGGTCGAGGCGAGCGGGCCTACGATATTTATTCCCGACTGCTTAAAGAGCGTGTGATCTTCATGGTGGGCCAAGTCGAAGATCATATGGCCAACCTGATCGTTGCCCAACTGTTGTTCCTGGAATCGGAGAATCCCGATAAAGATATCCACCTTTACATCAATTCTCCCGGTGGAGCGGTGAACGCAGGGATGGCGATCTACGATACCATGCAGTTCGTCCGCCCCAGTATCAGCACCGTGTGTATTGGTCAGGCGGCCAGCATGGGGGCTGTGATTCTCGCCGGTGGGGCGCCGGGTAAGCGTTTCACCTTACCGCATTCTCGGATCATGATTCACCAGCCTTGGGGCGGTTTCCAGGGCCAGGCTACCGATATCGATATTCATGCCCGCGAAATCCTGCGCTTGCGTGAGCGCTTGAATCACGTATTGGCCTCTCATACCGGCCGCGATGTGGAAACAGTTTCGGCAGATACCGAGCGGGATAATTTCATGGATGAGAACGAGGCGCTCGAGTACGGTATTGTTGATCGGGTGATTAAGAGTCGCGCAGACGAATAGGTTTCTGCTTTGGCAGGGGCGTCATCGGCAGGTGCTTGCATTTTTCCGCTAAACCTTGCATCGTTAGCCCTGAGACAGAGGAAGATTCTGCAAAATCTCTGGTTTATGACTGAGCGGGAGGACTGATGGCGGACAGCGACGGCGACAAGAAAGGTGACAAACTGCTGTATTGCTCTTTTTGCGGAAAGAGCCAGCACGAGGTCCGCAAACTTATCGCAGGGCCGTCGGTTTTTGTGTGCGATGAGTGTGTCGAACTGTGTAACGAGATTATCCGCGAAGAGGCCGAGGATGCTGAGACCCCTCAGGCTGCCGGTGCACGCTACCCCACGCCACAGGAGATCTGCGAACGTCTGGATGATTACGTGATCGGACAGCCGGAAGCCAAGAAGGTGCTTTCGGTTGCTGTCTATAATCATTACAAGCGCATCGAACATGAAGACGCCGAGAGCGGCGGTGGCGTCGATATTTCCAAGAGCAACATCCTGTTGATCGGGCCGACCGGCTCGGGCAAGACCTTGCTGGCGGAAACCTTGGCGCACGAGCTCAACGTCCCCTTCACGATCGCTGATGCGACCACCTTGACCGAGGCGGGTTATGTCGGTGAGGACGTCGAAAATATCATCCAGAAACTCCTGCAAAAGTGTGATTATGATGTGGAGAAAGCCCAGGTCGGGATCGTCTATATCGACGAGATCGACAAGATTTCGCGCAAGGCAGATAACCCGTCGATTACGCGCGATGTATCTGGCGAAGGAGTCCAGCAGGCATTACTTAAACTGATCGAGGGCACGGTCGCCTCAGTACCGCCCCAAGGCGGGCGCAAGCATCCGCAGCAGGAGTTCCTGCAGGTCGATACCCGCAATGTGCTGTTTATCTGTGGCGGCGCTTTTGCTGGCCTTGAGAAGGTTATCCAGGAGCGTTCGGAAAAATCTGGGATCGGTTTCGGTGCTGATATCAAGAGTAAGACGGATGAAGACCGCGTGAGTGAGTTTTTGCGTGATCTGGAGCCCGAGGATCTCATCAAGTATGGCCTGATTCCCGAGTTTGTGGGGCGTATGCCGGTAGTGGCCACGCTGGAAGAGCTCGATGAAGAGGCGCTGGTGACTATTCTGACCCAACCGAAAAATGCCCTGGTCAAGCAGTACCAGAAGCTGTTCGAACTCGAAGGGGTCGAGCTGGAGATTCGAGAGGACGCCCTGAGATCGATTGCTCAGCGAGCCACTGATCGCAAGACCGGCGCGCGAGGCTTGCGCTCCATTCTGGAAAAAGCGCTACTTCAGACCATGTTTGAGCTGCCATCTATGGAAAACGTCACCCGGGTGACGGTGGACGCCAATGTAATTGAAGATGGGGCTCAACCCCTTTTCATGTATGAAGACGGGCAGCGCAACGTCTCCAGCCAGTCATCCTGAAAGGCTGAATATCCGGGAATGTTGCCGGGTGGCCGTGCTTGAAAAAGGCCTCGCCCAACCCCAGTTATCCTTTAATCGCTGAAAAACATCTTTTTGCGCAGTGAATCGCGTTAACGAGATAACATACGAGAACTCATCGCCCCGGGGAAATTCATGAGCGACGAAACGTCTACCGAAACCATCACACCTCGAACTCGCTACCATATGCTGCCGTTGCGGGACGTGGTTGTTTTTCCCCACATGGTCATTCCGCTTTTTGTCGGTCGGGAAAAGTCGATCAACGCGCTTGAAGAGGCGGTGCAGGCCGGAAAGCAGATTTTTCTTGCCGCGCAGCACGATGCCGCAGATGATGATCCGGCACCAGAGAATATCTTCGGGATCGGTACTGTTGCCAATATCCTGCAGTTGCTGAAACTTCCAGATGGCACAGTCAAGGTGCTTGTTGAGGGTATATCTCGGGCGGGGATTGTCAACTACGTTGAAACCGAGGAGAGTTTTGTTGTCGACGCTGCACCTGTCACTGAGGGTGATTTCGACGAACGTGAGGGTGAGGTACTGATGCGTACTGTCACCTCCGAGTTTGAGCAGTACGTCAAATTGAACTCGAAAATCCCACCCGAGGTGCTCACCTCTCTAAGCGGCATTGATGATCCCGGACGGCTCGCCGATACGATTGCCGCGCACCTGACATTGCGCAACGACGAAAAGCAGAAGATTCTGGAGTTCGGTAATGCCCGTGAGCGCCTTGAGCATATCCTGGGCATTATGGAGTCGGAAATCGATCTATTGCAGGTCGAAAAACGTCTGCGAGGCCGCGTCAAGAAGCAGATGGAAAAGAGCCAGCGTGAGTACTATCTGAATGAGCAGATGAAAGCCATTCAGAAAGAGTTGGGGGAAATGGATGATGCCCCCAATGAGATGGAAGAACTACAGCAGAAGGTAGACCAGGCAGGCATGCCTAAGGAGGCCCGGGAAAAGGCCGAATCGGAGCTCAAGAAATTGCGCATGATGTCACCCATGTCTGCTGAAGCTACTGTGGTGCGTAATTACATTGACTGGCTTGTTCAGGTGCCCTGGAAAAAGCGTAGCCGGATTTCCAAGGATCTTGCTAAAGCAGAGTCGGTACTCGAAGCCGATCATTACGGGCTTGAGAAGGTCAAGGAACGCATTCTGGAGTACCTTGCCGTCCAACAGCGCATCAACAAAGTGAAAGGACCGATTCTGTGTCTGGTGGGCCCGCCTGGCGTGGGCAAGACCTCATTGGGTGAATCCATCGCTCGTGCGACCCATCGAAAGTTTGTGCGGATGTCTCTGGGTGGTGTGCGGGATGAGGCTGAGATTCGCGGCCATCGGCGTACCTACATTGGCTCGATGCCCGGCAAGATCGTGCAGAACATGTCACGCACCAAAACCCGCAACCCACTGTTCATGCTCGATGAGGTCGATAAGATGTCAATGGATTTTCGCGGCGACCCTTCGTCGGCACTGCTCGAAGTGCTGGACCCGGAGCAGAATCACAAATTTGGCGACCACTATCTGGAGGTAGATTACGACTTATCCGAGGTTATGTTCGTAGCCACAGCCAATACGCTGAATATTCCCAGCCCACTGTTGGATCGTATGGAAGTGATCCGAATTTCTGGCTATACCGAAGATGAGAAAATCAATATCGCTACCCGCTATCTCGTTATCAAACAAAAGCGCAATAACGGACTTAAGGATGAAGAGATCAGTATCAACCAGCAAGCACTGGTGGATATCGTCCGTTATTACACGCGCGAGGCTGGGGTTCGCGCACTCGAACGCGAGATCGCTAAAATTTGTCGAAAAGTAGCCAAGGAATTGCTGCTCGATGGCAACAAGACACGAGTTCAGGTGACAGCCCGCAACCTGGCTAAGTACCTAGGTGTACGCCGCCACCGTTATGGTCGTGCGGAGGAAGGTAACCGGGTGGGTCAGGTGACGGGCCTGGCCTGGACTGAGGTCGGCGGTGAGTTGCTCACCATAGAGGCGGCCGTAATGCCGGGTAAAGGTAAGCACAGTTTTACTGGCAAACTCGGTGATGTTATGCAGGAATCGATCCAGGCCGCGATGTCGGTAGTGCGGACTCGCTCTGCCCAGTACGGCATCGATGTGGATTTTTACCAGAAACAGGATATCCATATACACGTGCCCGAAGGAGCCACTCCCAAAGATGGCCCCAGCGCGGGTGTGGGTATGTGCACAGCAGTCATCTCCGCCATGACGGGTATCGCAGCTCGCGCGGATGTTGCTATGACGGGTGAGATTACTCTGCGCGGAGAAGTGCTGCCTATCGGCGGGCTCAAGGAAAAACTGTTGGCCGCTCATCGCGGCGGTATTGGCACTGTGTTGATCCCCAAGGAGAACGAGAAGGACCTCACTGAGATTCCCAGAAATATCAAAGGGGGTCTGAAAATCATTCCGGTACGTTGGATTGATGAAGTTTTCGCCGTGGCACTTGAGCGCCTGCCGGAGCCGGAGACGATAAATCCGGGTGATACCCCGGTTGTACAGGAAGAAGCCGAAACCCCGGCTAAAACGCCAGCCAGAGCGCACTAGCGGGCAGGTTTTCCGCAAGCACACACGCCGCGGCGGTATAGCCGGGATACGGGTCTGGCGCTTGAGTTCTGGGCAACGAGCGTCTTGTTTTCATGTTTTTGCTAGTATTTCTTTAGGTAGTTTCTCAAGTTTCTGTTGCAACTGACGTGCGGGCAGTCGGTTGGTAAAGGCGGTTGACACCGATTTTTTCCAGTTGGTATAAGGGGTGGGCCCAGGTGCGTGTGGCCATCAAGCGCAACCCGCGAGATGGTGACGGGCCTGAAGGGCGCAGCCGTTTAACGGAAAACCCCATCGTGGGATCAAGAGGAACCGAGCATGAATAAAGCCGATCTGATCGATTCGGTCGCATCTGCAACCGGTCTGGGTAAAGCTGAAGCGGATTCAGCTGTGGAGTCTGTTCTGGATGTGATCAGTGCCGCGCTGCAGCGCGGGGAGAGCGTGTCATTGGTTGGGTTTGGCATCTTCTCTGTCAGTGAGCGTGCTGGCCGTATAGGTCGAAACCCACGCACTGGTGAGAGCATCACTATCGCACCGTCCCGGGCGCCTAAGTTTAAGGCTGGCAAAGGCCTTAAGGATGCCGTAAACTAGCGCGCCCCCCGGGGGTGCTTAGCTCAGTTGGGAGAGCGTCGCCCTTACAAGGCGAAGGTCGCAGGTTCGAACCCCGCAGCACCCACCAAGGCCCTGCGGTGCAGCGCATCGTTGGATCGAAACGGTTATTTACCCGGAGCGGTAGTTCAGTTGGTTAGAATACCGGCCTGTCACGCCGGTGGTCGCGGGTTCGAGTCCCGTCCGCTCCGCCATCTATTATGGGCACCGGGGTCCGAATACGGACTCTGTGGCCGGGCTGGTTCAGGAACCGCATGAATCGCCTGTAGTTGCCCGCCACTTGCAGGGACTGGTTGAACCGGCCGGCATCTACTATTTAGCAACACATCATCTGGGTACCTAATCAATGCTGACAGCAATCAGAGATCGCGCAACCGGGTGGATTGCCTGGGCACTGGTTATCCTGATCACGATCCCTTTTGCTCTTTGGGGCATCAATTCCTATTTCGAAGGCGCATCGAAGATCGTTGTCGCGACGGTCAACGGGGTTGATCTGGAGCGCCCGCCTTACCAGCAAGCACTCTCAGAGCAGCGTCGCTCTTTGGTTCAGATCATGGGGCGCAATGTGGATGCAGAGTATTTCTCCAGCACAGCCTTTAAAACCCAGGTCCTTGATTCGCTTATCGACAACAACTTACAGGCGGCGTATCTGCGCGAGCGCGGGTACCGGGTTACTGATGAGCAGTTGTCGCAGCGAATCGCGTCATTTGCTGCTTTTCAGAGCGATGGCGTATTTGATCCGACTCGTTATGAAACGCTCGTACGAAACGCTGGTTTGTCGGTCGAGGCGTTTGAACAGCAGCAGCGCCAGCAGGGCGCTGTCGATCAATTGCGTATTGGACTAAGCGAAACGGCATTTGTCATCCCTGCCATGACGGATCGGGCGATCGGGCTTTTGTTGCAGCGTCGTCGTGCCAACTACACAGTACTCGAACTTGAGCCATTTGCTCAGGCCGCCAAGGTGACGCCAGTGGCCGTCCAGGCAGAATATGAAAAGCATCCTCAGCGGTATGTGCAGCCGGCACAGATGCAGGTGGATTATCTACAACTGTCTGTTGATGCCCTGGCAGAGCAGATAGCGGTACCCGAAGCATCGGCGCAGGATTATTACGACACAAATATCGATCGATTTTCCCAGCCCGGTAGCCGAAGCGCGAGCCATATCCTGATCAGCGTACCGGCTGATGCCACCTCCGATACGGTTGATACCGCACGAGTGAAAGCGACTGAACTAGCGGCAAGGGCCCGGGCAGGGGAAGATTTTGCAGAACTTGCCCGCACCCAGTCTGATGATCCGGGTTCTGCCGGGCGTGGTGGTGTCCTGGGTATTATTCGACCCGGCACCATGACTGAGCCCTTCGAGGAGGCGGTTTTTGCTTTGGCTCAGGACGAAATCAGCCAACCGGTGCGCACCGAGTATGGTTGGCACGTGATCCACCTCACCGATCTCAGAGAAAGCCAGGCCAAACCTTTTACTGAGGTCCGTAGTGAGATTCTTTCCCTGCTGGCGCGTGAATCAGCCGAGGCGCAGTTCCTGGTGCTGGCAGAGGACTTCCAGAATATGGTCTTTGAGCAGCCCGGTTCGCTTGTACCGGTGTCTGACGCTTTGGGCCTGTCGGTTCAGCGCAGTGGTTGGTTCTCTCGTGTTGCCGGTAGTGGGATTGGCGCCAATGCGATTGTTCGTGAGGTGTCGTTCAGCGACGAAGTCCGTGTGGATCGCCTCAACAGCGAGATGCTGGAAATCGACAGCGACACGCTGGTGGCTGTGCACTACGCTGACTTTCAGGAGCAGCGCCCGCAGGCGTTTTCAGAGGTTCGCGACCACATTGAGGATAATCTGGTATCAGCAGCAGCCCTAGCGGACCAGGAAGCCGCCGGGCAGGCGCTGATCGATTTACTGCGGGCAGGCACGAACTGGCTGGCTGCACTGGATGCGCGTGAGCTCGTTTCAAGGGAATTGCCCTCGGAGATCGCGAATCTGGTCGATCCGCTTGAGCAGGGTGTCGCGGCAGCGGTATTTTCTGCTTCCGCCCCGGTCGTCGGTAGCACTACCTACGGCGGTGTTCGACTGGATGTCAGTCGTTACGTCGTGTTCCAGTTGGAGGAGGTCCTGCCGGGTGATCCAGTCAAGGCAACAGCAGAACAGCGTCAGCAGATTGAGGGCCTTATCGCCACTCGCGCAGGAGAAGAGCTTTTTACCGGAGTCGCTCGTGCGCTGCGGTCGGCAGCGCAGGTGAGGGTTTTCGAGGAGAACCTGTAGTCCGTTTAGGGCGGGACGTCTCAGGACTCCTCAGCAAAGCTCGGGCTGATACCGACGGTATTAAAGCCGCCGTCCACGTAAGTAATCTCTCCGGTGATGCCCGAAGCTAAATCTGAGCACAGAAATGCAGCAGTATTGCCGACTTCCTCTATCGTGACACCGCGGCCCAGAGGAGCGGTGTTCTCGTAGAAGTGCATCATCTTCTTGAAACCCCGAATTCCAGATGCAGCCAGCGTTCTGATCGGCCCAGCAGAGATGCCATTCACCCGAATACCCTTATCGCCTAGTGATTGGGCGAGGTAGCGCACGTTGGCTTCCAGACTCGCTTTAGCCAGGCCCATCACGTTATAGCCCGGCATTGATCTTTGCGACCCGATATAACTGAGGGTCAACATGGCGCTCCCAGGATTCATCATGGGGCGCAGTGATCGGGCTAGTGCCGCAAAACTATAGGAGCTGATTTCGTGGGCAGTGCGGAACCCTTCCCGGGTTACTGCATCAAGGTACAACCCCTCAAGTTCTTCCCGCGGCGCAAAGGCTATGGAGTGCACCAGAATGTCCAGGTGATCCCAATGCTGTTCCAGTGCTTCACGCATAGCATCGATGTCGCTGTCGTTGGACACATCGCAGCGGATTGCAGTCTCTGAACCCAGGGCCGCAGCGAATTTTTTGGCTCGCTCCCCCAGTTTGTCGTTTTCATAGGTCAGTACCAGGTCGGCACCTTCCCGGGCCATTGCCTGGGCAATACCCCAGGCAATGGAGCGATTCGAGGCGACCCCGGTCACCAGTGCGCGTTTGCCATCGAGAAATCCCATTTTTTCTAATGCCCTTGGGTAGAATGAAGCCAGCAATGACTTTTATCTCAAGCCCGAGCCACTGTCAAAGTCCGGTCAGATCCTCCATGGAGGCTGGCGTATCCATTGTGGCAATGAGTCCGCAAATGCTGCCCCGAGCGCAGGTGCTGGCATCACGCCTGGCTTTGGAGTTGATACCCCGCTCCGCCGATGCTGCCGGCCTGGTACTTGAGGTTCATCCGGATAATCTGGCGTTGCGCGACTGTACCCGGCCAGGTACGCGAGCGCTGGTCATTGAGCCCCACGCCAGGCGCGCGCCAGCGTACGGTCGAGACCTCATATCGCGAGCACTGGGGCGGGGTTGTCGAACCGTGATCGATGCGACCGCGGGTTTTGGCACCGATGCTTTTGATTTTGTTCGGCGCGGCAAGCAGGTGTTGGCTATAGAGCGAGTCGGGGTGATCGCTGAAATGCTAATGGAGGCAGCACGGCGTTCTTGTGAACAGCATGGCCGGGATGATCTGACCGTCATCAGCGCAGATGCCCGTGAACAGATTGCGAAGCAGGCCCGGGCAGATGTGATATTTCTTGATCCTATGTTTCCCGGCCGTGACCGCCATAGCGCCCGGCCCCGCAAGGCCCAACAACTGCTACGCGCGCTTGCCGGCGATGATTTGGATGCTGAGGAATTGGCGCGAATTGCCAGAGATAAGGCTCTAAAGCGGGTGGTGATAAAACGTCCGCGTACAGCTCCACCCCTGGCAGGGAAGCCTGATCACTGTTTCAGGGGGCGATCTGTGCGCTATGACATCTATTTCTCACACACACGATGAGCGCCCGCCACTGGTTCTACCTGCCTGAGTTGGAAGATGCCGGCGTACACACCGTGCTCCAGGGGTCGCAAGCCAGCCATGCTATACGGGCTCGCCGGCTGAGACCCGGCGATCCTGTTGTTGTTTTTGATGGCGCCGGCGGCACTGCATCTGGCCTGATCAGTGAGATCGTTCAGCGGCCATTGCAGGTTCATCTGCAACTGGAAGATTTCCGGGTGTTGCCTGTGCCAGGCTACCGGATCCATCTGTTGAGTGCTCTGCCTAAGGGTGAGCGTCAGGCCACGATGCTGGATATGGCAACACAATTGGGGATGACCGACTTTACTGCTCTGGCATGTGACCGCAGCGTCAGTCAGGCACAGGATCGGGCACGGGCACGTTGGCAGCGGCTGTTGATTGAGGCCTGCAAGCAGAGCCACCGGCCACGACTGCCGACTCTGCACCCGCCACTGACGGTTGACTCCTGGGCAGCCCAGGTCAGCGCCGGGGATGCTGTTGTGCTCCTTGGGGATGCACATGGGGCGCCACCGGCACAACTTTTTCTGTCCCAGCTTCAGGAGGGTACGATGTTTTGCCTGCTGGTGGGTCCTGAGGGGGGGTTCACACCCCGGGAATGTGATCTGCTCGACACCGTTGCACCGCTGGGGGTATCCCTGGGTCGGGGCGTACTGCGGATCGAGACCGCCGCAGTCGCTATGGTTGCCCTGGCCGCCAGTCTGGCGCCTGGCTGCCCCGAATAAGTCTTGAGTTGATAAATTGTGTCAGGGCAGGTCCGTAATCCGGGCTTGCTGGGTGTTCAGTTCTTCAAGATCCCGCACCAGTTGGTCTGCGCGATCTTGTTCCTTGGTTACAACCGCTTCCGGGGCACGGTCCAGAAAGTCAGGGTTCGATAGTTTGGTCTGGCTGCGTTCCAGATCGGCCGTGAGTTTTTCAATCTCTCGATGCAGACGCTTGAGTTCAGCTTCACGGTCGATCACCGAACCCAAAGGTACGAGAATTTTCATGTCACCGACCAGCGCAGTGGCGCTTTGCTCAGTTTGTTCCGTATCGCTGATATAGGTCAGGCTTTGCAGTCGGGCCAGCGCCGCCAGCAGGGTACGAAATTGGTCGGCGCGGCGGCAGTCATGATCGCTGCCACCCTGCAGCATGGCCGCTAGGGCCTTATGGGGTTCAATATTCATTTCACCGCGAATGTTGCGCAGCCCGCCGACAACGGCTTGGATCCATTCCAGATCAGCTAGGGCCTCGCTATCGATCAGGCTCTGATCACATTGTGGATAAGGTTGCTGCATGATCGATTGACCAGTGGCGGTCGTACGTGATCGCAGTTGTTGCCACAAGGTTTCGGTGATGTAAGGCATGATCGGGTGGATCAGGCGCAGTGCAGCGTCAAGGGTATTGACCAGGGTTTGGCGTACGCCGGCTTTGCGATCCTCCGTCAAAGCGGTATCGGCCAGTTGGATTTTGGCGATCTCGAGGTACCAGCTGCAGTACTCATCCCAAGTGAAAGTATGCAGTGCCTGTACCGCCTGATCAAAGCGGTAAGCAGCCATCGCGTTCTCAACACTGCTGGCAACCTGCTGTAGTCGAGAAGTAATCCAGCGCTCTGCAGGACCAGTTTCGAAGTGGCTGAGTGGGTTACCCGCCACAGATTCAGTATTCATCATAACGAAACGCGCAGCGTTCCACAGTTTGTTGCAGAAATTGCGAAAGCCCTCTATCCGTCCCAGATCAAATCGAATATCCCGGCCCTGCGTGGCCAGACTGGCGAATGTGAAACGCAGTGCATCGGTACCAAAAGAGGGAATCCCGTCGGGAAACTGGCGCCGCGTCACCTCGGCAATCCGTTTGGCCATTTGCGGTTGCATCAGCCCGGCAGTGCGTTTTTCAACCAGATCGCAAAGCTCAATGCCGTCGATCAAATCCAGCGGATCCAGCACGTTACCCTTGGATTTGGACATTTTCTGCCCATCGGCATCGCGCACCAGGCCATGGACATAGACCTCATGAAAGGGTACGTCACCGGCGAACTTCAGGCCGAACATGATCATTCTCGCCACCCAGAAGAAAATAATGTCAAAGCCGGTTACCAGCACGCTGGTGGGGTAGAAGGTGTTGAGTTCCTCGGTTGAGTTGGGCCAGCCCAGGGTAGAAAAAGGCCACAGGGCTGATGAGAACCAGGTGTCAAGTACGTCTTCATCCTGGCGCAGGCGGACTTCCTGACCATGAAGTTCTCGTGCCTGATCCTGTGCCTGGGACTCATCCCGGGCGACGAAGATATTCCCTTGATCGTCATACCACGCCGGAATCCGGTGACCCCACCAGATTTGTCGGGAAATACACCAATCCTGGATATTGCGCATCCACTCAAAGTAGGTGCGGCTCCAGTTTTCAGGCACAAAGCGGATATCCCCATCTTCGACAGCCTTGATGGCCGGTTGTGCCAGCGGTTCGGCCCTTACAAACCACTGGTCCGTCAGATAGGGCTCGACCACGGCCTGCGAACGGTCCCCGCGGGGCACCATCGAGGTGTGCTCATCGATCCGTTCGATCAGATCTAAGCTCTTGAGTTGTGCGACGATTTTCTCCCTCGCGTCATAACGATCCAGCCCATGGTAAATAGAGTCGGGCAGATCGATGGCCGCGCTGGAATCCAGAATATTGATCGGATCCAGCCCATGGCGGGCCCCCACTTCATAATCATTAAAATCGTGTGCTGGGGTAATTTTCAGACAGCCAGTACCAAATTCAGGGTCTACGTAGTTATCGGCAATGATCGGGATCTCGCGCTCGGTCAACGGTAGACGGACGCAACTATCAACGAGGTGGCGGTACCGCTCATCGTCAGGGTGCACGGCTACTGCCGTATCTCCAAGCATGGTTTCTGGCCGCGTCGTGGCGACAACAACGTGGCCGCTGCCATCAGCCAGTGGATAGCGAAGATGCCAGAGAAAACCGTTCTCTTCTTCAGATAGCACTTCCAGGTCCGACAGTGCGGTATGCAGTACGGGATCCCAGTTAACCAGCCGCTTACCTCTGTAGATCAGGTTCTCTTCGTAGAGTCGAACAAAGACTTCTCGTACGGCATGCGATAACTCCTCGTCCATGGTGAAGCGTTCGCGGCTCCAGTCCAGGGAGGCGCCCATGCGCCGCAGTTGCCGGGTAATAGTGCCACCGGATTCATGTTTCCATCGCCAGACACGATCGATGAAGGCGTCGCGGCCCAGGTCATAGCGGGTCTGACCCTGGATGTCCAGTTGCCGCTCGACCACCATCTGAGTTGCAATGCCCGCATGGTCCGTGCCCGCCTGCCACAGCGTTTTGTGGCCGCGCATCCGGTGATAGCGCACCAGTGCGTCCATGATCGTATCCTGGAAAGCATGCCCCATATGCAGGCTGCCGGTAACGTTCGGTGGGGGGATAGCGATGCAAAAGGGCGGACCATCACCAGCGGGGGCGAAGGCGCCACTGGTTTCCCACGCATCGTAGAGTGCCTGCTCTATTGCATGCGGGTCATAGGTTTTGCTGAGTTCGTTTTCGCTCATGAATCGGCGGCGTAGCCTCGTTTGGGGGCATCAATCGACAAAACGCCAGAGTATAGGCGAACTGCTTGAGGGTAGGCACGCCGGCGTAGGGCTTAGGGTTGTTCAGTCGTCACCTAACCAGGGGGTCAGGCGCATTTTAATATCGCTTGCCAAATCGTCGCGAAGCGATTCGGGCAGGGACTCGCCCGAATGTAGCGACAATCTTTTCTCGACTACTGCCAGCAGTTCAGCCGCCAGTTCCTCAAGACTTTCGTCGTTTGTNCGNGCCCCGATCGACTCAGGCCTGATGGTGTGATCATTAGCCTTTGCTTCNAAGGGTTCGATAACCCGCTCGGGCCGGGGNTCAGCCGTGGATACGGCGGGGAAGTCATTCTCGGGTGGTCGATNCGGCTCGGGTGGTGGGGTGGGTGAGGACGGCTTTGAGTTGTCGACGGTAAACATATCCACAGTCTCGGGGTTATCGGAATCCGGACTCTCTGGCGCCAGTTTTGTCTTCGTATCTGGCTTAGCCGGCAAGTCGGGCGGTGGCGGACTCTCCTGTGGGGTTGCCTCTTCAGTGACGGGGTTATTTCCGGCAGGCTCTATCAATCGTCCGAGATCCCGCAGTTCGTGGATCAGTTTTTCACGATCTTCGGTTTGTGTCATGGCGCCCCCGCTTTTGTCACAGCCGGATCTCGTGGGTAGCAGGCTCAACACCGTTTTCACGGTAGAATTTAAATCGCGCCCGGCCAGATTGCTTTTCGATCTCTTCGCTGCCCACGATTTCAGCTACGCGGGCAAAGTCAGCAAAATTGGTGATCGGCTTCCCAGCGACAGAAACAACCACTTGTACCTGTGCGCTATCAGGTGGCCCATGCCCGATGGTGACGGGGGCCGGGTCGTCGTCGACGCCGTGAAGGTGGTGAGGTACAAAACTGCATTGGGAGAAAGTCCACAGCAGCGTGTCCAGCTCTTCGGCCTGGGTCATATCATCGCAGCGCAGGTATACCTGGTGTCCAGCCTGAAAGGCTTTCTCCGTTACCCGACACGCCAGGGTCAGGTGACCCTTCGGTGGGCCACCTGACTGAACATAAAAATCTACCCGACAGGCCATTGTTGATCAGCGCGCTGTAGCCCGGTTGATGAGAAAGCGCGACAGCAGAGGAACAGGTCGTCCGGTGGCGCCTTTATTGGCTCCAGAGTGCCACGCGGTCCCAGCGATGTCCAGATGCGCCCAGGTCATATTGGATGTGAACCGTGACAAGAAGCAGGCAGCTGTTATGGCGCCTGCGGTGCGTCCACCAATATTCGCGATGTCGGCGAAGGGGCTATTGAGTTGCTTTTGATATTCCTTCCATAGCGGCATGCGCCAGGCACGATCCCGTGCCGATTCGCCACAGGCGAGCAGTTCTTCGGCCAGTTTGTCATCGCTGCTGAAAAGCCCGGTTGCCGGATTTCCCAGGGCAACGACACAGGCCCCGGTGAGGGTTGCAATATCAATCACTGCGGCTGGTTTGTAGCGTTCAGCATAGGTTAGGGCATCACAGAGGATAAGACGACCTTCAGCGTCTGTGTTGAGAATCTCGATAGTTTTGCCCGACATGCTGGTCACGATATCTCCAGGCTTATTGGCCGCACCATCAGGCAGGTTCTCGCTACTGGGAATGATACCGACCACATTGAGCTTCAACTTGAGTTCGGCGGCGGCGACCAGTGCGCCAAAAACGCTGGCGCCACCGCACATGTCGTATTTCATTTCGTCCATTGCGCCCGCTGGCTTCAGGGAGATGCCTCCGGCATCAAAGGTCAGGCCCTTACCCACCAGCATCACGGGAGCCTCGCCCCGTTTGCCGCCGTGATGTTCCATAACGATAAGCCGAGCCGGTTCACGGCTTCCACGGGATACCGATAGCAGGGCACCCATTTTCAGCGCTTCCATTTTTGTCTCGTTCAGGACGCTGACCCGCAGGCCGTGGCTGCGGGCGAGTTTGCGGGCCTGGCTGGCAAGGTAGCTGGGGGTACACAAGTTGCCCGGCAGGTTGCCCAAATCCCGGGCAAGCGTCACGCCGCTGGCGATAGCCGCGGCCTCTTTGACACCCGTCTTTGTGGCTGCTGCGGTGCGACCTGTTCCGGGGAGCAAAGTAACCCGTTTCAGTGTGCACTCGGCACGCGCGCCTTTTTTATCGTCGGTAGTTTTCAGCTGATTGAAGCGGTAACTGGCATCATGCAGTGCCTGTGCCAGCATCCTGGCCCGTGCGCTCTGATCGATGCCGCTGGCTGAAATCTCCGCCAAGGTCAGAACAGCAGAGGTTGACCGGGTAGCGCACAGGCGCCGTGCCGCCGATGCTGCCGCATTGGCGAAATCGTCCGCGTCAGGCTTCTGGCCAACGCCCACCAGTATTAGCCTTTTTGCCCCAATGCCGTGTGGGGCCGGGACCATCAGTACACTGCCAGCCCGGCCGTCTATATCTCCGGCTTTAACCAGGGTGCGGATCAGGCCAGAAGTCGCTTTCTCGACTTTACGGGCGCTCGGCGAATCGCCACCGTTCTCATGGATAGCAATCACAAGACAATCGGTGCGCACGCGGGTGATGTCGACTGAAGATACGGTAATTTTCATATTTTTCCTGACGAGTTAGCTGAGTTGGAAACGGGGTGGGCTGGGGTGATATCGCTGATTCACGTAAAATGAGGGGCTATTGTCGTTGCGCATTCAATGTGATGTCAAAAACCCTCTCCCCCTGCATTCTATGATTCTGCGAAGAGCACTCGCCCGGGAAGTGCTGTTGACCAGTGGTGCCGTCACGGCAGTGATCTTTTGTATTTTCATCGTCGTTCGGGTGCTGGGCTTTTTGCGCCAGGCCGCCGAGGGCATTATTCCGGTGGACAGCATCTTTTTGTTGCTGTTTTTGAAGGTGATTGCCTATATGGATGTGATCCTGCCGCTGATGATATTTGTAGCCATGCTGATGGTGCTCGGCCGCTGGAGTCGGGAGAACGAGATGACCATTATGGCGGCAGCCGGTTTTGGGCTTTCCCATCTGTTGCGCCCGGCCGGGTTCTTGCTGCTGGTCGGCATGGTGATTGTTGGAGGGTTTTCGCTGGTGGTGGGCCCGATGGCGGTGCGGGCTGTGGGAGCACTGGAGCATGAACTGAAGTCACGTAACGATATTGTGGGGATCAGTCCTGGGGTATTTATGGAAACCCGGGCTGGTCGGGCTGTTTATTTTGTCGAGACACGAAACGATGAGACCGGGCAGTACGAGGGGGTCTTTGCTTGGGGCTCGGATGCCGGCCGGGAAGGCGTCATCCTGGCCAAAACCGCCGAGCGTCAAATAGACCCTGATAGCCAGGATGTATTTCTGGTTCTGGAAAATGGCGTGCGTTATGAAGGAGCGCCGGGTGAAAGTGTTTACCGGACCATCCAATTCGAGCGTTATGCTATCAGGGACAGCAGCGGGCCCGCATCACCGGTGCGCTATCCGTTGCACGGCTGGAAGACGAGCCGGTTATGGCAATCCGGTGGTCTTTTGGAGCGCAAGGAACTGGCCTGGCGCGTTTCCAAGATTGCCGTGCTTCCGGTACTGATTATCTTCGCATTGGCGTTGGGCCGGGTGAAGCCACGAAGCAAGCGGTACGTTTCGATGTTTGTCGCGCTGTCGATTTATTTTGCTTATACCAATCTGGTGACATTGGCGTGTGCTCAGGTAACCAGAGGCGGCGCGGGGCCGCTGGCTGGCCTGCTCACGGTTCATTTATTTTTCGCAGCCGCCGCCGCATATCTGTTCTGGCGACGCGCTAACGATCAGCCTCTATGGCATCGACCTCGTAAACTTAAGGGGGCAACGACCTGACTACGATGCGACTGCTTGACCTGTATCTCGCTCGAGTGCTGCTGAATCAGGTACTACTGGTTCTGGGCGTTCTCGCCGGGGTGTTCATGTTTGTGACCTTGATTGATCAAGTTTCCTATCTGGGCACGGGCCGGTACAGCCTTTTTGATGCGATCCAGTATGTTCTGTTGAGTACCCCGAGAATCATCTACGAGGTATTCCCGATGGCGGTATTGATTGGCGCCATATTGGGCTTGTCCTTGCTGGCACACGATTCAGAACTCATCGTGATGCGCTCCAGTGGGGTATCGATTGGCCAGATCACGCTCGCTGTCCTTAAATTAGGGCTTGTGCTGGCCCTGGCAGCACTTCTGGTGGGTGAGTTTGTAACGCCGTGGAGTGAAACTTTGGCTCAACGCACTCGTGCCGAGGCGCTGGAACGAAATATTGAACAAAAATCCAATTCGGGTCTGTGGATGCGAGACGGTAGCACTTTCGTTAATGTCCGCGAAGTCTTGCCTGATCTGACATTGCGCGAGATCCGTATATTCCAGTTCGACGGTATGGATCAGTTACGTTCGCTGGTTCTTGCGGGGCGGGGCCGCTATGCGGACTCTTTCTGGGATCTTGATGAAGTCAAGCAGACCCTGATTGATGAGCAGGGCTTTACCCAGGTAAGCGAAGCACCCAAGGCCCGCTGGAATACGTCAGTCTCACCGCAGACAATGGCAGTATTTTTGGTGCAGCCCGATCAACTATCGCTATTGCAACTGCGCAAGTACATCGCGCACCTGGGGGCAAATGTGCAGGACACGCGCAACTTTGAATTGGCCTACTGGTCTAAGTTGGCGTTACCATTGGCGACCGCAGTTATGCTGTTGCTGGCAGTTCCATTCGTATTTGGCAGTATTCGTGTCGGCGGTATGGGTCGGAAACTGTTTATCGGGATTATGATCGGTATCGCTTTTTTTGCGGTGAGCAAGGCCTTGGGCTACATCGTGCTGGTTTATCACATGCCACCGCTGGCGGGCGCCACTTTGCCCACCTTGGCCTTTGCGGTGGTCGCCGGGTTGTTGTACCGGAGGATCCCCTGATGAGATCATGAACACGCTGAACCTAGGCGCTTACTTACGGTAGTCAGGGGACAATATGCTGGATCATTTTCCACACAGGTTTTTTGTTGCAACGCGTGAGTATCAATTCGAAGAAAGCCCGGGTAGTGGGTCGAAATGAACAGATTCAAACCCCGCGCAATCTTCCCAAAACCAGGGAATGTCAATGTCAAGATTTCTTAACGCCGCTGATTGGACATTTCCTGTTCCAATTCGGTATGGCCCGGGAAGACTGTCCGAACTGGGGACAGCATGCCACGAGCTTGGGATCAAAAATGGACTCATCGTGACCGATCGGGGTAGTCGTGACTTGCCCTTTATCGAACTTGCACAGCAATCTTGCGCGGCAGAAAGCATCGGCGTTGGACTATTCAGTGAGGTCTCCCCAAACCCGACCGATGAGGATATTGCCTTAGGGAAGGAGACCCTATTAAAAGGAAACTATGACGGTGTTATCGCGATTGGCGGTGGCAGTGGCATGGATGCCGGCAAAGCCATCAGTCTTATCGGGGGTAACGACCTCGATTTATGGGACTTTGATTACGACAAACCAGATTCCCCTGGACTCGAAGCCGACCAGTTTCCGCCGCTGATTTGTATCCCCACAACAGCAGGGACAGGAGCGGAGACTGAGAGCACAGCAATGGTGACGGATATTGCCCAGGGCATTAAACGTTGCATCTGGCATAGCGAGCAAAAGCCCCGGCTGGCAATCCTTGACCCCGAGCTAACGATAGGGTTGCCACCAGACCTAACCGCGTGGACGGGCTGTGATGCGCTGGTGCATGCTATTGAGGCATTTTCGGTTCCTGATTGGCATCCCTTGTGTGATGGGCTTGCACTGGAGGCAATCAGGTTGATCAGCAGTTCATTGCCTACCGCAGTCGATCAAGGTGATAACCTCGAAGCACGTGGCGCGATGCTGGTGGGGTCGTGCCTTGCAGGTGTGTCGTTTCTTAAAGGTTTGGGGTTGGTACATGCAATGAGTCACATGGTCGGGGCGGTTTGCGATACCCATCATGGACTGACTAATGCTGTTCTTCTACCCCCGGTGCTCGCTTATAACCGCAAGGAACTGGGTGAAAAAATCCCATTAATGAGCGAGGCCATGGGCTTGCCATCTAAGGATTACGATTCATTTTTTTCAGCGATCCTCGATCTTCTGGATGCGTTGGCAATTCCTCGTGGGCTGGAGGCAATCGGGGTTCCCCAACAGATGCTCGATCCGATAGCCCAAAAGGCTTATAGCGATGCCGCGAGATTTACTAATCCCACGCCATCAACAGTGCCTCAGATCCGTAAAATGCTGGGCGAGTCATTTCGAAACGCTCGCTGAGCGCTTGATGCGGTTGATCGATGATATTGCCCGAGTGCAATATCAGATCACACCTGCCTGATTGACTCCCCAGAGGGCAATACACCCCGGGGAGTCTGTCGTTTAATCTATGGCAGTTTCTGGATCGACGTAGTTGTAGCCCAGATCCTGTGCCACCTCGTGGCAGGTCACGTTGCCTTCGTGCACATTGAGGCCGTTGCGCAGATGGGCGTCATCCTTAAGTGCCTGGCGATAGCCCTTGTCGGCCAAGGTCAGGATATGGGGCAGGGTGACGTTATTGAGGGCATAGGTAGAGGTTCTTGGTACACCACCGGGCATGTTGGCGACACAGTAATGCACCACATCATCCACCACATACGTGGGCTCGGCGTGGGTTGTGGCCCGGGCAGTCTCGCAGCAGCCACCCTGATCAATAGCCACATCCACGATAACAGCCCCCGGTTTCATCGCCCGTACCATCTCGGCCGTGACCAGTTTGGGAGCGGCTGCGCCAGGGATGAGAACACCGCCGATGACCAGGTCGGCCTCAAGCACGTGGCGCTCCACTGCATCGCGGGTTGAGAACACCGTATTGGTTGATCGACCAAACTGTTGCCAGTGCGCTTCAAGCACTTCGGGGCTGCGATCAATTACCCACACATCCGCACCCATGCCGACTGCAATGTGAGTCGCGTGTGTGCCCACGACACCCGCCCCGAGCACCACGACCTTGGCCGGGTCCACGCCAGGTACACCCCCCAGGAGCATGCCCAGCCCTCCGTGGGGGTGTTCCAGACAATAGGCACCAGCCTGAATAGACATGCGACCGGCAACCTTGGACATTGGCGCCAGCAGCGGCAGGCCACCATAAGGTGAAGTCACGGTCTCGTAGGCAATACAGGTTGCACCACTCTCCACGAGGTCGCGGGTCTGATCCGGATCTGGGGCCAGGTGCAAATAGGTAAAAAGAATTTGACCCGGGCGAAGCATCGCGCGTTCGTTAGCCTGGGGCTCTTTTACTTTGACAATCATTTCCGCGCTGGCGAAGATTTCCTGGGGGTCACTGACGATTTGGGCACCTGCGGCCTGATATTCATCGTCACTCGCACTGATGCCTTCCCCGGCATTAGTCTGCACCATGACCTGGTGACCATGGGCAACGGCTTCGCGCACGCTGGCCGGCGCCATGCCGACCCGGTATTCGTGGTTCTTTATTTCCTTGGGGACGCCGATCAGCATTGCTTATTCTCCGATTTCATCAAATAGAGGGGGTACATGCCGGCCCCTGAATGAGGATGGACCTTAAAGAGGTATTTTCACGCGGCCGCGACGATAACGCAGGTAGGGGCGCCTGTCATAGAGCCAGTCCGAGTCTGCGAGATAACCCAGCGCCACCGGCCGGTGAAAGGGCAGCCCGACGTGTCAGACGGGCCGTCGTGCAGGGCCTTTGATCTACTGGGAGCGCATATCAGCGGGATCGATACCGGCGACCGCGACGGGCGCTTTCATGGCATCGCGACGGAAGGGCTCGCCCAGTTCCTGGTTCAGCACGACTTCGATAAAAGTCGTCACATTGCTGTTCATCTGCTCGTCGATCGCCGTATTGAGCGCCGCGGTCAGATCTTCCATGGTCTCGGCCTTAATGCCTTTAACACCACAGGCTTGTGCCACCTTGGCGTACTCGACACCGACGTTAAGCTCTGTGCCAACGAAATTATCTTCATACCATAGCGTGGTGTTGCGCTTTTCCGCACCCCACTGGTAGTTGCGGAATATGATCATGGTGATCGGTGGCCACTCATTGCGGCCACAGGCAGTCATCTCGTTCATAGAGATGCCAAAAGCACCGTCTCCGGCGAAGCCCACTACGGGGACATCGGGGCAGCCAATCTTGGCCCCGAGGATTGAGGGAAAGCCGTAACCGCACGGGCCAAAAAGACCCGGGGCCAGATATTTGCGGCCTTGCTCAAAACTGGGGTAGGCATTGCCAATCGCGCAATTGTTGCCGATATCTGAGGAGATAATCGCCTCGCGTGGCAGGGCGGCCATTATGGCGCGCCAGGCTTGTCGTGGTGACATGCGTTCAGGAGAGCCCTCACGAGAGCGTTGGTTCCACGTCGTGCCGGGATCGTCTTCCTCGTGGTCCATTCCAGCCAGTTCCGATGCCCAGTCAGATTTACACTTGGCAATGAGTTCTACTCTTTGGGCGCGCCCTTCGTCCCCTGCGCTTGCCTCGAGTTTTCCAAGCAACTGCTCAGCAACCTGTCGTGCATCACCCTGAATAGCGACCTCGACTTTCTTAGTAAGGCCGATGCGGTCAGCGTTGATGTCGACCTGAATCAGACTCGCCTCTTTTGGCCAATAATCTATGCCATAACCTGGCAATGTGGAAAAGGGGTTAAGCCGGGTGCCCAGTGCGAGGACTACGTCGGCCTTCGAGATCAACTCCATAGCGGCCTTGGATCCGTTGTAGCCCAAGGGGCCCACTGCCAGGGGATGTGAGCCGGGAAAGGCGTCATTGTGCTGGTAGTTACAGCACACCGGCGCGTCGAGTTTTTCTGCCAGTGCCGCCGAGGCTTTAATGGCGCCACTCAGTACCACCCCGGCACCGTTCAGGATGACGGGAAAACGGGCTTTGGATAACAGCGCCGCTGCTTGCGAAATTGCGCTGGATCCACCGGGTGAGTGCTCCACCTTAATGACCTGGGGTAGTTCGACATCGATCACCTGGGTCCAAAAATCACGTGGCACATTGATCTGGGCTGGGGCTGAGCCCCGACGTGCCTTCTCGATTACCCGGTTAAGCACCTCGGCAATGCGGGTGGGGTCGCGTACTTCTTCCTGGTAGCAGACCAGGTCCTGAAAAATCGCCATCTGCTTGACTTCCTGGAAGCCACCTTGGCCAATGGTCTTGTTCGCAGCCTGGGGCGTCACCAGCAATAGCGGCGTGTGATTCCAGTAGGCGGTCATAATAGGGGTGACAAAGTTAGTAATCCCCGGCCCGTTCTGGGCGATGGCCATGCTCATCTTGCCGGTAACGCGGCTATAGCCGTCGGCACTCATGCCCGCGTTACATTCATGCGCGCAATCCCAGAACTTGATGCCAGCGGCTGGAAAGAGGTCGGATATAGGCATCATGGCGGAACCGATAATGCCAAATGCGTGCTCGATCCCATGCATCTGCAGGACTTTGATAAACGCTTCTTCGGTGGTCATTTTCATTTTCTACACTCCTGTCATCTGGAATCGCGTGAAGGCAGGTCGGGGTTAATACACCAACTTGACAAAGGCCAAGGTATCGACAGCACAATTGATTTCCCCACGCACACCTTGGAAAATGCCATGCAGCGCTACTGCCGGATGGGAAAGATAGGCGAGGTGACGACTGTCGCATAGGACCAGCGCGAGATCATACAGTGTGCCAGAGACCAACATCGGACCCTGATATCCGTATAATCCAACCCTAGATATCTTGAGGAGATCAGTTTATGCCCACCTACGATTATCGTTGTGTGGCCAACGGTCAGGTGGTGGAGGTCAGTCACCGCATGAGCGAGGTGCTCAGCACCTGGGGTGAGTTGTGCGAGCGTAGCGGCACGGCACTGGGCGAGACCCCGGCACAAAGCCGGGTAGACCGCCTTGCGACGGGCGGCCATGTCGTCCAGCGCGGCACCCTCAATAACCCCGCGGCACCCGCCTGTCCCGCTGCCGGTAACGGTTGCGGGGGTTGTAGTCTCAACTAAACGGACTTACCCGGCCGGGCGGTGTTAGCCCGGTTTGCGTTGCGCGAGTCTCGCCAGGTGGGATATCCCCGGCTCGATACGATCCACCGCTATCGATGAAAATCCCAATCGCAGGCAGTTGGACGGTGCAGGTTGAGAAAGAAAAAATACGTCGCCTGCTTCAAAAAGTACCCCTTCCGCGGCGCAGTCGCGTTGTAACTGGCGGGCATTCAGCCCGGCAGGCGCCTTCAGCCAGAATGAAGATCCCCCGGTTGATGGGCTGACCGTCCACTCGGGTAGGTGCTGCGCAACCGCCGCACGCAGTGTGTGCCAACGGTCCTGTAGCGAGTGACTGAGTCTTCGGACCAGGGCATCGTGGTAACCGCGCTTGAGAAACTGAGCGACGATGAGTTGATTGTTAGCTGGGGGGTGGCGGCTCATCAGGCGGCGTAGCGCTCGAGCCTCGCGAATAAACTCGGCGGGGGCGACCATGAAGCCGATACGTAAGCCTGGTGCGAGCGTTTTGGAGAGGCTGCCGATATAAATCACCACACCGTCGCGGTCCAGGCTTTTCAGGGCCGGCGTGGGGTCGCCCAGAAAGTTGTGCTCACTCTCGTAATCATCCTCGATGATGACGAACCGGTTCTGCCGCGCGCTGGCCAGCAGGACCTCACGACGCGCACGGCTTAAGGTAACGGTCGTGGGGAACTGATGGCTCGGCGTAAGGTAGAGGCATTGTGCGTGCGTCAGCGCAGCGCCCGGTACCAGTCCTTCATCATCGACTGGCATTCCCTGGATACGTGCGGTACGGGCGGCGAAAATATTGCGTGCATCCGGGTATCCCGGCTCCTCCATGGCAACGATCTGGTCTTCGGTCAAAAGGAGATCGGCAATCAGGTACAGCGCCTGCTGGGCACCCAGGGTGATCAGAATTTCGTCAGGTTTGGCCCAGACGCCACGCCGCGGCAGAATCCGGGTATGAACCTGTTCGACCAACTCCGGATCGTCCTGGTCAACCCGATCACCTGACCAGCGATGGATCGCGCCAATAGTGGCCGCGTCGCGGCAGCAGTCACGCCACTCACTAACCGGAAAGAGGTCAGGATCAATCTGGCCGTAGACGAAAGGGTAGGGGTACTGTTGCCAGTCAGCGGGTTTAGTCAGGTTACGTTGTGCAGTAGGCCGGAACCGCAGTTTTTCTCCCCAGTCAATCCACTCCTGCGCTAGTGCCTCGGGGAGGGAGTCCTTTACCCGGTCCAGCAGGATATCCTCGCTGACAAAATAGCCGCTGCGTTCGCGGGCAACCAAAAAGCCCTCATCGACCAGGCGTTGGTAGACTAGCACCACGGTATTGCGGGCAACTTTCAGTTGCTCGGCGAGTTTTCGGCCAGAGGGCATCGGGGTGCCTGGCAGGATATGGCCGTCCAGAATCGCGCTAACCAGCATTTCCCGGATCCGCGACTGCAAACTTGCGCTGGCGTCGCCGGGTAGTTCAAACAGGCGTTCTGGAATGGCTGGACTCATCGGGCAAAAGGAATTGGTCCTACCTAGGGGCTAACGGGATGATTAACGTGACGTTATCTGTCACAGATTAAGGCCGTTCTAGGGTAACTATAACAGGCACATTTACTAAAGGAACAATTATGAAATACGATCCGGAATTCCTCGAGAACTACTGGATGCCCTTCACTTCCAATCGGGATTTCAAGTCCGACCCCAGGATCGTTGTGCGGAGTGAAGGGGTCTACATGTACAACGATGCGCAAGAGCGCATTCTCGATGGGTCATCGGGGCTCTTTTGTTGCGCAGCAGGTCATAGCCGGCCCGAGATAGCCCAGGCCGTGTACGACCAGTTGAAAGAGTCTGCTTATGTCCCGCCTTTTCAAATGGCACAGCCGTTGTCTTTCGAGCTGGCCCGGCGGATAGCGAAACTAACCCCCGACGGCCTGGATTATATTTTCTTTGGCAACTCGGGATCAGAGGCAGTCGATACAGCGATGAAGATTGCCTATGCGTATCATTATGCTCGCGGGGAGGGACAGCGTCAGCGTTTTGTGTCGCGTGAGCGAGCCTATCATGGTGTCAATATGGCAGGTGTTTCTCTTAGTGGCATGATCAAAAACCGCCAGGCGTTTGGCCCTGGTATTCCCGGGGTGGTGCACATGCGCCACACCTGGTTACCAGAGAACCGTTTTGTCAAAGGTCAGCCAGAAACCGGAGTGGAACTGGCGGAAGATCTGGAAAGGGCTGCGATGAACTACGGCCCGGACACCATCGCGGCCTGCATTGTTGAGCCGATTGCCGGCTCCACGGGTTGTCTGGTGCCACCCAAAGGTTACCTGGAGCGACTTCGGGAGATCTGCGACGCTCACGGTATTCTGCTGATCTTTGACGAAGTCATCTGTGGCTTTGGTCGGATGGGTACCCCTTTTGCCGCGCAGGCTTTTGGCGTTACACCGGACATCATGACTATGGCCAAGGCGCTGACCAATGCCGCCCAGCCCATGGGTGCTGTGGCGGTTAGCGAACGGGTTCACAGCGCTTTGATGGAAGCGGCTCCTGATGGCGCAATTGAGTTTTTCCATGGCTATACCTATTCCGCCCATCCTGGCGCCTGTGCCGCGGGGATTGCCACCATGGATATCTTCGACAAAGAAGATCTGGTTGGGCGTGCAGCTGAGTTGTCGACATATTTTCTTGATCAGATATTTGCGCTGAGCGACATTTCCTTGATCACGGATATTCGGGGCTATGGGTTACTTGCCGGTATTGATCTTGAGCCGATGGGGGGTCCTGGGGTACGTGGCCTGGATTTTCAGAAAAGACTTTTCCGTAATGGGTTGCATCTCAAGATGACCGGTGATTGCGCGCTGGTCGCGCCGCCGCTCATCTCTGAGCGTCACCATATTGACCGGATCTGCGAGGTTTTCCGGAAAACACTCGGGGAATATTGAGTTCAGCGAGTTTTTGCGAGAACAGGGGCTTAGGTTTAAGTTGCGTGGGACCGGGTCGACAGGGTTAGAATGGAACTGAAACCCAGATGAGGTATTAATCAAAATCACGGCAGGGGTCGCATTGCCCATAGTCGGGTGGTGTGCCATACCCATGCGGATGTTAAGGACCCGGGCTTAACCGGGGTAATAAGTTAATCGGAGGATATCTTATGAGTGAAGAAAAGAAGGGAATCGGGACTGGGGTCAATCGTGGCCGCAGAACTTTCGTCAAGCGGTCTGCAGCAGTTTCGGCGACCGCGGCAGTGGGCCCATGGATTATTAGTCCAAAAGCGCTTGCCTCTTCGGGCGAGGTAAACGTATTACTATGGTCGGATTACTGCCCGCCCGGATTCCTGCAATCCTTTAAGGAGAAGACCGGTATCACGGTTAATTTTACCGGGATCGGCTCGAATGAAGAAATCATCAATAAGATGAAAGCGACCAAAGGTAAAGGCTTCGACGTATGCAGCCCGACGAATATGCGTTCGTTGCAGTGGGAACCGCTTGGGCTGCTTCAGCCAATCGATTACGGCCGTATCCCAAACGTCAAGAACCTTAATCCTGCGATGCTAGCGGTTGGGGATAACGAGTGGAGTTTTGGTGGTAAAGGCTCACACTGGTTGCCGCAGATCTGGGGCACCGAAGGCATTGCGTGGCGTTCAGATAAGTGGACCCCCCCGCGTGACGGAGGGATCCCAAGTTATGGCGATGTCTGGCAGAGTGATGTCGAAGGCAAAACGATGATGCGGCCACACTCCGGCATGCTGGGCGCAGGCCTTTATCTTGAAACCACGGGTGCACTGGATCCGGGCGCCATGCGTGCCGCATATGCAGACGAGGCTACCATGCGCAAGACGTGGCAGGCTGTCACTGATTTTTGCATCAAGCATAAAAGTCAGATCAAATTGTTCTGGAACGATGCAGATAGTCAGAAAAACGGGTTCATGAGCGGCGGCGTTGTTGTCGGCCAGACCTGGGATGGCCCACCCACCGTGCAGATGAAAGAAGGCAAGCCGGTAATCTACCGCGCGCCGATTGAAGGATCACTGGCCTGGGTAGATGGTTTGTGTATCTCCGAGGCAGCCGAGAACGTGGATGAAACCTACGCTTTCCTTGATTACTGCTTCGACCCGGTTGCGGCTGGACGCTCGATTGATGGCGGTGGTATTGCCGACTGGGGGCAGCATGGTTACAACTCCGCCGTGCTTGGCGCTGACAAGCATGCCAGTGCTGATTATGGCAAGTGGTTTAACCAGATCTATCCTGGCGACGCATTGGCTAATCTTTGGCCATGGCCGAAAGAGCCACAATGGTACGCGGATGTGCGTACCGAGTACCGTAATAAGTTCGTAAACGCCTAGTCAGGCTCCTGAGCCCTCGGCCATCAGGCCGAGGGCCGTACGAATTCTGGTGCTGTGTCGAGCTGAGTCCTCAGCGGGACCGGCCTCTAAGATGTGATCTCTTGGGTGAAGTGATTCAATGAGCGCGGATGTCCAACTTGAAAATGTATGGGTACAGTTCGGGGATTTCGTTGCCGTTCGCGAAGCCAGCCTGACGATTCAAGGGGGTGAATTTTTCAGCTTCCTTGGCCCTTCCGGCTGTGGCAAGACTACACTTCTTCGAGCGATTTCCGGGTTTCAGGATCCCAGCCGTGGGAGAGTCTTGATTGGCGGTCAGGACATGGCGGGTACCGGCCCCAATCAGCGCCCTACTGCGTTAATTTTTCAGAATTTAGCCCTTTTCCCATTGATGAGTGTCTGGGAAAATATTTCATTTGCACTTGAAGTTAAAGGGGTTGGGAAAAATCAGCGGCGCAAAAAAGCGAATGAACTCCTGGAGCTGGTGGCTCTGCCGGGTCAGGGGGACAAGATGGTAAATGAGCTTTCGGGAGGGCAGAAACAGAGGGTCGCTGTGGCGCGTGCTTTGTGTGCCGAACCCGAAGTCCTGTTGTTAGATGAGCCTTTGTCGGCGCTAGACCTGAAACTACGCCAGCACATGCGTACCGAGCTTCGCGTCATTCAACAGCGCGCTGGCATCACGTTCATTTATATCACTCACGATCAGGGCGAAGCTTTGACGATGTCTGATCGAATCGCAGTTATGCGGCAGGGAGTCATTGACCAGATAAGTGATGGCACCACTGTGTATGATCACCCGGAAACAGCATTTGTGGCCTCCTTTGTAGGCGAGAACAACTTTTTTCCTGGCAAGGTCTCAAAGATTGTTGAAGGGATTGCCAGTGTAGAGACCAAGTCCGGATTATTGCAGGCCCGTGTATCGACGGCCTCGCCAGTTAGCTCTGGCGACGAGGCGATCGTCTTCGTTCGACCTGAGTCGATTCGCTTTTCCAACGGGGAGGCCAGCTCGAATTATCTTGAGGCCACCGTGACTCACCAGGAGTTCGAAGGGCATTTCTGGCATCTGGTGCTCCAGACCGATTCTGGCAGTCGAATCCGCATGTCGGTGATGAATGATGGCGATAGTGAAACCCAAGCGGTGGGATCACGTATTTCGCTTAGCTTCATTGCGCAGGCCGCCGTTGTACTCGCCAAGGGCGAGCTGGCTGCCGAGTAAGACGAAAGGGCACGGCGATGATGGGCTGGCTTCGATGGTTCCTGGCCAGAAACGGCATAGCCTTGTCGTTGTATATGCTCGGTGCTGTGGCGCTGTGGGTCATAGTGATGATCGTGCTGCCCCAGTTGTTCATGTTGGATTTTTCTTTTCGACACAACTGGCAGCAGATCGACCCTTCTCGCATGGGTGGACCAGACGATGTCTATACGTTTGTCAATTATCACTTCTTGGCATTTGGCAGTCCCAACAATCCTGACCCGTTTAATGTCGTAGATGTAACGGTATTTTTTCGCACAATTGTGGCGGCAGTATTTGTCACTTTATTCGATCTGGCTTTGTGTTACCCGATTGCGTATTACCTCGCCCAGGTAGCCCGAGGTGGTAAAGCGCGGCTCCTCGTTCTATCTCTCATTATTCCTTTTTGGGTCAATGAACTGCTGCGTGCGTTTGCTTTTCGAATCCTGTTTGGCGAAGAGGGTACGATCAACGCGATTTTGCTCAGCCTTGGGATTCTGAATGAGCCAGTCGATTTTGTTCGTGAAGATGTGGCGCTATATGCCGGGCTGGGATATGCCTATATCCTTCTGATGATCTTCCCGATCTACAATGTAGTTGAAAGTCTGGATAAGAATCAGATCGAGGCTGCTAGAGATCTCGGCGCCTCCTGGATTCGTATTCACCGTCGGGTTGTGTTTCCTTTTGCCAAGCCTGGGATCACGTCGGGTTGCACGATGGTATTTATGTTGTCGGCGGGTGCGTTGGCAGCACCACAGATTCTAGGCGGGCCCAGCAGCCTTTGGTTTACCCAGATTATTTACCAGTGGTTTAACACGGGCAGCAATTGGCCGCGAGGTTCGGCGTATGCAATTGTCCTAATGCTGACCTGCGTTTTATTTGTGTTAGCCGTGATGAGGATATTCAAGGTCAAGATAGGAGAAATTGGCCGATGACATCCGCCGGTGTGATGCGATTGGCAGTTGGTTTTTATATCCTGCTGTTCTTCTCATACCTGTTTGGCCCCCTGGCCGTGATGTCATTTACCGCCTTCAATAGTTCTGAGTTTCCTTCGATCTCACCCTGGAATTGCGTAACCGGCGAGTGGTTCGAGGTTCTGATCAAGGATAAACATCTTATGGGTGGACTGCGCAGCAGTCTGCTGGTAGGGATCGGCGTGGTCATACTGGCAGTGCCGATTGGATTGGCAGCGTCGCTGTTATTGACACAACTTAAAAAACGGGCGAGATCAGTTGTTTACACGATCACCATTTCGCCTATCCTAGTTCCCGGCGTCGTGCTTGGAATCTCGACACTGGTCTTCTGGGAGCGGATCGATCGCGTTGTTCTGGGCGCTGAAGATGGTTTTTTCTACGATGGTTATTTCATGACGGTTATAGGTCAATCTACCTTTATCGCGGCATACGCAATGTTGGTCTTCCTCGCTCGCTTACAACGTTTTGATCCAGGGCTCGAGGAGGCAGCGTTAGATCTGGGGGCGACCCATACGCAGGTTTTTCGCAAGATCTTATTACCCTTTCTTAAACCCGCAATCGCATCAGCCGCGGTGCTGGCATTTCTGGCATCGTTTGAGAATTACAACACCACTGTTTTTACAATCGTGTCAGAGAGCACCTTGACGACTGTTTTGGCAAGCAAGGTCCGGTACGGCATTAACCCCTCTATCAGTGCACTGGCTGTGATTATTATCGGACTGACGTTGTTGGGCGCAATTGCACACGAGTATCTTAAGAGAAAAGAAACGTTAAAAGCCGGTGCACTGGCAGCAGAGGGAATCTCTGCCAGTTTGCGCCCAGTTAGTCGTGGCCGGACTTTGCAGATTCCGGTTGGGGTTATGGTCGTTGTTATTTTTGTTGCGTTGTTGGCGACCGCTTGGATGTCGCGTGATTACGATCTCAATCAGTGCAAGACGCAAGTGGCCGAGGAAAACCGTATTAAGTTTGAGGCGCTAAAACAAAAACGTCTGGCTGAGGCGAAAGCGAAACGCGAGGCCAGTGGTCAGGGAGGGGCGAATACTGCGGTCGAAGCGAATCAGCAGGACCGCCAGTATCAGAACATCTTTGCTCCAACCAATCTCGGGAATCAGGTGGATTCGGCCGATCAGGCCACATCCAGTACTGAGGCGGCCGTTGGAGCGAATCAGCAGGACCGCCAGTATCAGAACATCTTTGCTCCAACCAATCTCGGGAATCAGGTGGATTCGGCCGATCAGGCCACATCC
>PBSU01000023.1 GCA_002726415.1 Acidiferrobacteraceae bacterium
TAGACGCAACAAGCCATTATCGACAAACACGCAGGTCAGCTGATCGCCAATTGCGCGATGCAGTAACACAGCGACCACTGAAGAATCTACCCCCCCGGAAAGGCCAAGCAACACATCATCCTTGCCCACCTGGGCACGCACCCGGGTAATGGCATCATCGATTATCTGAGTGGACGTCCAATGGTGTCCGCATCCGCAGATGTCGTGTACAAAGCGCGCGATGATGCGCTTACCCTGCGGCGTGTGCGTGACTTCCGGGTGAAACTGCAGGCCATAAAGCCGCCGATCCTCGTCAGCCATGCCGGCGAGCGGCGCACTCTCGGTCTTGGCAATGACATCAAAGCCGGGGGGTAATGCCTCAACCCGGTCTCCATGGCTCATCCACACGTCCAGCACGCCATACCCCTGTGCTGCTCTGCGATCGTCTATGTCATGCAACAGAGCACAGTGGTCACGCGCGTGCACCTGCGCATAGCCGTACTCACGGTGGGTTGCCGGTGCGACTTTGCCGCCAAGTTGACCCGCCATGGTTTGCATGCCATAGCAGATACCCAATACGGGCACAGCCAACTCAAACACGGCGTCCGGGGCTTTTGGTGCACCCGCCCCATGCACGCTCTCGGGACCACCGGATAGGATGATCCCCTTGGCGCCGAATTCGCGGACCGTCTCATCTGATACATCCCAGGGCGCCAGTTCGCAATAGACACCCGATTCGCGAACCCGCCGGGCAATCAGTTGTGTGTACTGGGAGCCAAAATCGAGAATCAGGATTCTGTCAGTATGCAGGTCCGAAGTCATCGATCCAGACTGGCCCCCAGCCATCAAGCTTATCCGCCTCGCTGGTAGTTAGGCGCCTCTTTCACGACCGTGACATCGTGCACATGGCTTTCAGTGACTCCCGAATGCGTGATCTGGACGAAACGGCAGCGACTGCGCATCTCATCGATCGTGGGGCAGCCTGTGTACCCCATGCTGGCACGCAGGCCCCCGGCGAGTTGGTGAATAATCTGCGACATAGGCCCCTTGTATGGCACTCGGCCCTCAATGCCTTCAGGTACGAGCTTACCCGGGTCCTCCTGACCTTCCTGAAAATACCGATCCTTGGAGCCCTCCTGCATGGCGCCCAGGGACCCCATCCCGCGGTAGCTTTTGTAGGAGCGTCCCTGAAATAACTCGATCTCACCCGGCGCCTCTTCGGTGCCGGCCAGCAGCCCCCCTACCATCACCACATTTGCCCCCGCCGCGATGGCCTTAGCGATGTCACCCGAAAAACGAATGCCGCCATCTGCGATGACCGGAACCGCCTGATCCTGTAATGCGCCCGCGACATCCGCTACGGCCGTAATCTGAGGCACGCCCACACCGGCCACGATCCGTGTGGTACAGATCGATCCCGGCCCGATACCCACTTTGACCGCATCAACCCCGGCATCTACCAAGGCCCGTGCGGCTTCAGCAGTTGCAATATTGCCGGCCACTACATCAACACCGCTAAAGGCTTTTTTTACAGACGCAACCCGCTCCAGCACGCCACGCGAATGGCCATGGGCTGTATCGACCACAATGGCGTCAACACCGGCCTCTACCAGGCGTTCACAGCGCTCGATCGAGTCTTTGCCCGTACCCACCGCTGCCGCTACCCGCAGCCGGCCCTGGAGATCTTTGCAGGCGTCCGGGAATTCGGTCTGCTTCTGGATGTCCATGACCGTGACCAGCCCCTTCAGGTTGAAAGCATCATCGACCAATAGCACTTTTTCGATACGATGCTCATGGAGCAACTGACGGATTGTCTCTCGGCTGGCACCTTCCGATGCAGTAACTAATCGCTCGCGGGGCGTCATCACACCTGTGACCGGCTGTGCGAAATCGATTTCAAACCGAAGGTCACGACTGGTCACAATTCCGGTCAGTTTGCCCTGCTCATCCAACACGGGGACACCTGAAATATGCTTCTCCCGGGTTATCGCCAGCACTTCGGCCACACTGGCCGATGTCGAAACGCAGATCGGGTCTACAATGACGCCACTTTCGAATTTTTTAACGATGCTGACCTCTTCGGCCTGGGCCGCTGGGGTCAGGTTGCGATGCACTACCCCGATACCGCCTGCCTGGGCAAGGCAGATTGCGGCTCGGGATTCGGTCACCGTGTCCATTGCCGCTGATACCAGCGGGATATTCAGGTCAATATTGCGTGAGAAACGGGTCGCGAGCGCGACCTCGTGGGGCAGAACCTCCGACAGCGCGGGAACCAAAAGCACGTCATCAAATGTGAGTGCCAGATCCGGACGTTCCATCAACGGATTATACGGTTTGACTTGGGTCAGGTAAACTTATAACGATCAGATCGAATTCAAGTCGCTGTTTTTATTCACTTTTCTAACTCTCTATGGGGCTCCCTCAAGGCAAAGTCACAGCACAACGCCTGGCCGTGCTTTGGCTGACAGCCCCTTTCACGTTGAGTTTTTGCTCCCCGGATTAAGTGGCGCGCCTGAAAAGGTAAAAACGTTTGGCTACATAGGTGGAGTGTGGGCACAATCAGCCCATGGGCCCGTCAGTCTACCAAGTCAGTGAATTCACCCGTGAGGTGCGGGCAGTGCTTGAAGGGCGCTTTAGCGAAATCTGGATTACTGGTGAGGTTTCCAATCTCGCCACCCCTGCCTCCGGGCATATCTATTTCTCACTCAAAGATGATCGCGCGCAGATCCGGTGCGCTATGTTCCGATCACGGCGCCTGAAATACAGCGGGGACCTTGACGATGGCGCCGCTGTGCTGGTGCGCGGGAAAGTGTCGATTTATGAACCTCGCGGGGACTTTCAACTTATCGTCGATTACATCGAGCCTGCCGGCGAGGGTGAACTTCGGCGAAAGTTTGAGTTGCTCAAAGCTCGCCTTGATAACGAGGGTCTTTTCGATCCCACCCAACGCCGGGCCTTACCTGCCCTGCCGCGACGAGTCGGCTTAATCACTTCCTCCCAGGGCGCCGCCGTACGGGATGTTCTGAGCACGCTTGCCCGGCGCTTCCCCCTTGCCGATGTCGATCTTCATCCGGTCATGGTTCAGGGTGAAACCGCCGCACCCCAGATCGCTCAAGCGCTGGCGAAAATGGGCAATTTGGGGAATGTTGACGTCGTCATCCTTGCCCGGGGCGGGGGCTCATTGGAAGACTTGTGGGCTTTCAATGAGGAGGTTGTCGTTCGGGCCATTAGAAATTCACCGGCCCCCGTGGTAACAGGGATCGGCCACGAAACTGACTTCACGCTTGCCGACTTCGCCGCGGANCTGCGNTGTGCAACCCCCACCGCAGCTGCCGAAGCNATAACACCGGANCCCGACGCATTGGACGAATTACTGTTGAGGCACGCTGAACGATTGCAGAGCACGATAGGCTATCGCCTTCAGCTTATGGCACAACAAGTCGATGGCGCGCAAAAGGGTTTACCTCACCCCCGAGACCGACTCGCCCATCAGGCCCGGCGTCTCCTCTTTATCGCCGAGCAGATCAATAAGGCCTGGCACAATTGCGCTCGGATAACCGGGCATAACATCGAACGATATCGTCAGCGCCTGCAAACCGCCTCGCCGATGTCGCGTTTGCCCTACCTGCGCCGATCCCACAATGAGTACAAAAAGCAGGTGACGGGCAGGATGACCTATCTCCTGGAGCGCCAGGTCCACGCATTGGACACACTCGAAAGCCGGTTGCGCGCACTGAGCCCGCTGGCGACCCTGGAGCGGGGGTTTGCCGTCGTGCAGTTGGAGGAGAACTCAGCTGTCGTTCGTTCCTCAGACCAGTTAACTCGTGGAGCGATCATCCACACCCGGTTTGCCAGAGGAAGTGCACGAGCCCACGTTGATACAGTCGTGCCTGCAGCGCCGACAAACCCGTCCCACCGCTCAAGCCGATCTAAGTAGAGAGGTTTACTAACGCCTGCTCTGGCGTTCACGCGCATAGGGATTACCTGCCTTGCGCAATTCAAAGCGGATCTGAGTCCCTGTCAATCGGAAGGCCTTACTGAGCGTTCGACCCAGATAACGCAGATAACTCGCGGCAAGTTTATCCAGCAAGTTGCCGTGTAACACCACGGTCGGGGGATTACGACCCCCTTGGTGAGCATACTTCGGTTTAATCGTGCGGTTGTGCACCATCGGCGGTGCATGGTGCTCCAGCGCCCGCGCCAAAGCGCGGTTGAGCGCGCCAGTTCCCATCTCCACGAGTGCGCTCGCCTGCGCCCGGCGCACTGCTGCCACCAGGTCTCTGACGCCGGACCCATGTAGCGCCGAGACAAACAACACTTCGTGCTCGGGCAGGAAATCAAATCGCCGGGCAAGGTCCCGTCGAATCCGGTTTCGATCCCGTCGTTCCAGGCCATCCCACTTGTTTACCGCAACCACGATCGACCGGCCGCTATCAATCACCAGCCCCGCGATCGCGGCGTCCTGCTCGCTGATGCCCTCGTGTGCATCTAATACCAACAGTGCTGCCTGGGCCGACCCGAGCGCCTGCAGCGTCTTGACCACTGAGAATTTCTCCAAGGTCTCGCGTACACGTGACTTGCGCCGGACACCAGCAGTATCCACGAGTACTATCCCTTCTCCGTTCTGGCCCAGAGACACTGAGACGGCGTCCCGGGTGGTACCGGGCATATCCGCGACGATAAGACGAGGCTCGCCCACCAGCACGTTCACCAATGTTGACTTACCTACGTTGGGCCGCCCAACGACTGCAACGCGGTGGGTACTATTGGTTTGCTCATCCACATCGCTGCGAGGAACGCTTTCGAGCACTTGACCCAGCAACTCCTCCACTCCCTGGCCGGTCCGGGCCGAAATAACGAATGGAGCCCCAAGCGCCAGTTCGAAATATTCCGCCGCTGTGACAGCGCTGTCGAGCCCCTCGGATTTATTGACCGCCAGGCGGACCGGGTTGCCGCTTTTGCGAAGATCGGCCCCAATCTCGATGTCCCCAGCGGTCAAACCATCACGCGCATCGACAATAAAGATAACCGCATCTGCCTCGGCAAGCGCTTGCGCTACCTGCTCCTGGACCGCGCGACTCAGCGCATCCGCATCATCAGATAGGCCGCCGGTATCGACCATCAGGATTTTCCTGGAACCCCGCCAGACCTCACCGTACAGGCGATCGCGTGTCACCCCGGGCTGATCGTCTACCAACGCTTGACGTGAGCGGGTTAACCTGTTGAAGAGGGTAGATTTACCCACATTGGGTCGGCCCACCAATGCCACTACTGGAATCATGACGATAAGAGACTTTGACTACCTGCCCGATCCAGTTCGGCAGCCTTAGTGGCCGCCGGACCAGCCGGTAAGCGCGCCGTTCTCGGACAGCGTCACAAATTGTTCATCTAGACCCGTGGCAAATAACCCCAGGATCGCTCCACCACGTCCCTTGTTACGACCGAGCAATCCTCCCGTATTCACATCGATCGCATACAAGTAGCCCTGGTAGTCCCCGACCACTGCATAACCTGAGGTACCGAGCCCCAAGGGGCCACTGACACCTCTGCCTCGAAGCCTCGACTGCGACCACTGTATCTGGCCGGTCGAAATATCAATGCTATTGACCGATCCATCATCCGCGGTCACTAACAGATGGTTTTCAGTGGAGCCCATCGGTCGAATGGTCGAAATTGGGTTCTTCCACTTGACCCGCTGGGTCTGCAAGGATACTGCCGTGATGCGCGACTGATAGGCCGCGACAAACAGTAAGTCGCCCACGCGGTGAGGGTCTGCGTCGATATCCACCAACCGGTCGATCACATTACTCCCGGAAGGCCGCGAGATCGGCACATTCCACAACTCGGCACCCGACGCGACGCTGATCCCGGCGAGACGCCCACTGGCAAACCCTGCGACCGCGACATCATCAATCACCAGTGGCGCAGATAAGCCGCGTACACTCAGTGCCGGAACTGCCCGGCGGACCCGCCATGCCACTTCACCGGACGCGCCAGACAGGCCAATGACCTGACCATCGCCCGAACGGAGCAGTACAGTCCCCTGCGCCACCACCGGTTTCGCTAACACCTCACTACCGACCTTGCGACGCCAACGTACTACCCCATCGTCCGGTGCCAGTGCGATCACTTCCCCCCCTCGGGTGGCAACGACCACTACAGAATTGTCGCCACCAACGCCAGCCGCGAGGGACTGGTCCAGGTCGCGCTGCCACAACAGGTCACCGCTCGCACTGTCCAGAGCCGAAACGGTGCCCTTGGGTTCAGCCGCATAGATTCGCCCAGCCGTGAAAAAGGGTGTCAACAGAAAATTGCTATTCGCGTACCCCCGACCAAGATCCCGCCTCCACAACTTGCGAAACGTGACCTGGGTTTCAACCCTCGGTGCATCCGCTGCGGGGACTCCTTCCCGCATAAAGTGGATCGCGCCGGAACTGCAGCCGATAAGCAACAACAGGCTGCTGGCAGTGAGGAAGCAACGGGAGTTCATCAAGCACCATCGCCCTTTCGAGTCATATTCAGTTTGGCGTTGAGCAATTGTGCGGCAGGGGATTCCGGAGTTAACTCCACCAGCGCCTGCTGGTACGCCTCTCGCGCGGCCTCCCACTGGCCAGACTCGGCTAATGCATCCCCGAGCAACTCCTGATAATGCGAAACAAAACCTTCACTGTCCTCCTGAGCTGCGAGCGCCTTGATTTGTTCGGGGTTGCCGTCCTGGAGTGCCAGCACGGCGAGGCGAACCCGGGCCGCGTGGCGCATCACAGGGTCCGAGGAGGAGCTTAAAAGGCCGTTCAGTGCCTCCTTGCCTGTGTCGAGATCCCCCGCGTCGACCGCCAGGCGTGCGAGCATAAGGCGGGCAATGTCCGCATAGCCACTGGTGGCGTGGTCGGAGATCAACGCCTCGGCCGCGCGGGTGGTCATACCCGTATCGACACCAGACGCAGCACCGAGCATCTGCTGGTACAACGCCGAGGCCTGGTTGGCCTGATAATCCTGATACATGCGCCAACCTTGAATTCCGCCGACACCCCCGATCCCAATAATAATTCCGGCGATGATGCCGACCCCATTTCGCTTCCACCACTGCTTAAGCTTTTCGGTCTCATCGTCCTGAGCAAAATGAATTTGCGGGCCCTGCTGCTTTTGCGTCATCTGTCGTTCCATTCAGTTGAGGGTTGAGTCCAAGATCTTCCGGACGTCGTTTATCAGTTCGTCTGCCTGCACCTGCCGTTGTGAACCCTGCCCCCGCAAGGGCTTGACGTCACAGGTGGCGCTTTCAACATCGGCTGCACCGACGATAACGGCGACCTGGGCCCCACTGGCATCCGCTCGGCGCAACTGCTTCTTCAGGTTTCCCTGACCACAGTTTGTCAACACATCGAACCCGGCATTTCGAAGTTCCTCGCCGTATCCGATACCGCGAATCTCAGCCTGATCGCCCACCAGTACCAGAAAAAGATCGGGCGATCTACGCGGACTCATCAACTGCTGGGTACCAACGAGTTCAATCAGTCGCTCCAAGCCGCAAGCGAAACCTGCAGCGGGCGTCGAACGTCCTCCAAGTTGTTCAGTCAGGCCATCGTACCGGCCACCGGCACAGACTGCGCTTTGGGCACCCAACTGGTCGGTAACCCACTCGAAAACAAAGCCGGTATAGTAGTCGAGCCCTCGCACCAGGCGGGTATTGACCTGGTAGTTAATCTGGGCCGCATCCAACAGATCCTGGAGTCGCGAGAACTGCCTCTGCTCAGCCGTGTCAAGGAATTCTCCCAGGTCCGGCGCTCCCTGCAATATCTCCTGTGTCCGGGCATCCTTGCTGTCGAGAATCCGCAATGGGTTGCGTGCCAGGCGGCGTTGACTGTCGCTGTCGAGCATCCCCTCATGCTGCTGAAGATAATCACACAGCGCATCGCGATACCTCGCACGCGCCGCCACCGAACCTAAGGAGTTAATCTCCAGCGTGAGACCCGAAATACCAAGATGACGCCACAGTCTCTCGCCTAGCGTGATGATCTCCGCCTCAATATCTGGACCGGGCCAGCCCAGCGCCTCTATGCCAAACTGATGGAACTGGCGATAACGCCCTTTTTGCGGGCGCTCATGGCGAAACATGGGTCCCGCGTACCATAACCGCTGGGTCTGGTTATACAGGAGACCATGCTCATTGCCGGCCCGAACACAACTTGCGGTCGCTTCTGGGCGCAACGTCAGGCTGTCGCCATTGTTGTCGGAAAAGGTATACATTTCCTTTTCCACAATATCGGTTTGCGCGCCGATGGACCGGCAGAAAAGTTCCGTATGTTCGAGCACCGGTGTACGGATCTCCCGATAACCATAACGCCCTGTTACCTCGCGCAACGCCGCCTCAACCTCCTGCCAGCAATCTACCTGATCCGGCAGCAAGTCATTCATTCCGCGAACAGAACGCACACTCGTTTCGTGGCCCATGCTACTGACGCCCTACCCGGACTTTGGCGTTTCTTCCCGTTTTCGGCGCTGGTATAGAAAGCTCCCGGCCACGATAGATAATACTGGTCCCCTCCGGGTAACTCACCAGGAGCGTAAAGGGGGGATCGCCGGCGAGGCTAATGACCTTACCGGCTTCCACGTAGCGGCGAAACAAGGTCTGCTCATCACGATCCCAGACCACGAGATGTGTGCTCTCCCTTACCCGCACCGTCAGCCGTCGGGTATCCGTTGAGACCGGCCGGGTCGCAGTTGTAGAGGTTCCACCTGACGTAACGTTGGCCCCGGCCATATCGGTCGAAAATGCGGTATTGACCAGCCGGTCAGCGGCGAGGGTCGCCTTCTTGCGCTCGGGCTCACGCCGTGCGGTGACGGCTGTGGCCGGTGTGCCCGCTTCGGGCTTGGCCTTGACCTTGGGCTGGGACTTAGCCTTAGCCTTAGCTTTGGGCTCGGGTTTCACGGGCACGGCAGAGGGGGTTTCTGGCGCAGTTTCGGGCTCCCGATCCACTTTTGGCTGTGAAATTGAGACCTGCTCGCGCGACTCCGAAGTCGGGGTGGTGCCGGGTGCTTTGCTTCCTGGAGCTTCGGGTAGCGCCGCTGGCTCCCCAGCCGACTCTTTCGGGGGGAGTTCTGGCTGGGTTTGGGTTGTCGCGGGCACTGGCGCAGGAGAGACTGGATCGCCCGGTTTAATTTCCGGTGAATCCAAGATCACGGCCAATTCTGGGTTGCGGGGCACCACCGCGTTATTGTTGTTTTCCGATGCCTGCGTGGATGAGTCGACCACGGGCTCAGTCCGACTTTCGTCCGCCAAATCCACCCGACCCCGCTCCACATCGGTGGAACGATTCAGGTAAGCAACATAAAGTCCGCTGACAACCAGAAGCAGTACTACCGTCGTGACTACCCAGCGGTAGTGGATTGCGACCGGCTGACGCTTACGGCTCGCGCCCTCGGTCATGGTGCCGGGCCCATCTTCCTTGGGCGGCAAAGACTCATGACGATCAGCAATCGCCGCCTCGATAGAGACCCCGGTCAGCCGAGCATAGCTTCGAAGGTAACCTACCGCGTAGGTCCAGCCGGCGGTATGACTGTAATCATCCGCTTCTAATGCCTCGACGACATGCGGTAGGAGATTTAGCTCTGCTGCCACGGCGTCGATACTCCAGCCGTACAGCTCGCGCGCACCGCGCAAGATTTCTCCTGGGCTTGCTGGAAGTTGGGGCGGGGTCTCAACCATTACCTTTATTATCCATCAATACTTTAAGTTGGTCCGCCTGCGGACTTGCCGGATATCCCGCGCGTAATTGCGCCGCATACTGCGCCGCAAGATCTTCGGCCCCCAGCCTGTGTTCAGCCCGAACGGCAAGCAGCAAACTCTCCGCGGAGACTTGCCCGGTGCTGAAAAACCGCTCAAGAAAAGCCCGGGTTGAGAGGTATTTCTCCAGATGAAAACTCACTACCGCAGATTGGTATAGCACCGCGGGGGCTTTTGGCCGCGCTGCAAGTGCTGCCTGGAGCTGACCCTGGGCGCCCAACAGATCGCCCGCTCCCAGCAGGCAGACCCCCAGCCCATACTGCGTACGGTGCGCTGCTGTGTTAAAGGGATCCCTGAGCGCCTGGTGATACTGATTGATGCCCTCAGTCCATTCGCCCACTTCGCATAAGAAGCTCCCGTAATCATTGCGGGCCGCAAAATTACCAGAGTCTGTCTCAAGAGCTGTCAAGAAACTCTGGCGAGCGTTATCGTGCTCACCCAGACGAAGTCTGAGCAGAGCCATCGCGTGATTGGCGGGTGAATCTTGTGGCGCGATTGTCAGGGCTTCCTCCAGCGAGGATAACGCGACTGCCAGTCGATCCTGATTCATATAACCCAGGCCGAGACGGGTGTACAGTTCTACACGCTGCTCATCATCCCATCCCGGTACGTTATTAAATGCGGTACTACAACCAGCCAGGCTCACGATCAGCAGCAATACCCCCAGCGATTTCATCTGCCTATCTCACTAGCGCCAAGACGGGTGCTGCGATTCGTGCGATCGCGCACCTCGCCGGCCAGTTGTCCGCAGGCAGCAGCGATATCTGCGCCCCGTGTGCGCCGGGTAATGGTAACGAGTCCATCACAGAGCAACTGCTCACGAAAGCGATTGATCACTTCGGGGGCAGAGCAGCGATAAGGAGTGCCGGGCACCAGGTTAAAGGGTATTAAATTCACTTTTGCCGGAATACCTCGTAGCAAACGAGCGAGTTTGCGGGCGTCCTCAATAGAGTCGTTAAGGCCTTCTAACATAACGTATTCAAAAGTGATCTTGCGCCGGTTGTCATTTGCCAGGAAACGTCGGCAGGCATTGAGCAATTCAGCAAGCGGGTATTTTCGATTCAAAGGAACCAGCTTGCTCCGTAATTCGTCCTCCACCGCGTGTAACGAAACCGCCAGGCTTACAGGGCAATCCCGTGCCAGCCGGTCCATTGCAGGCACCACCCCTGCCGTACTCAGGGTAACCCGCCGACGCGACAAACCAAAGGACAAATCATCCAGCATCAGCCGCATCGCACTCACCACCGCATCATAATTCAGTAACGGCTCCCCCATTCCCATCATGACCACATTTGACACTGGCCTGGGCCCGAACCCCTCGGCGATAAGTGTTTGACTCGCCAGCAACAGTTGGCCAATGATCTCACTGGTCTGCAGGTTACGGCTGAAGCCCTCGCGAGCCGTTGCGCAAAAAGAACAGTTGAGGGCGCAACCGACCTGGGAAGAGACACATAAAGTGCTCCGATCCTCTTCTGGGATAAAGACCGTCTCGATACAGTTGCCATCCTCCAACCGGAGCAGCCATTTGCGTGTGCCATCCGAGGCGTGTTGATCACTGGCTATCTGCGGTAACGCCAGCGCCGCTGTTTCGGAAAGGACTTGCCTGAGAGGCAAGCCCAGATCTGTCATCTTTGAGAAGTCCGTAATGCCCCGCTGGTAGACCCACTTCAGCAGTTGTCGTGCGTGAAACGCGCGCGCATTCAGCGAAACGAAGTAATCCTCAAGTGCGGGTCGGTCGAGGCCGAGCAGATTGATCTGTTGTGGCACGGGGCACCCAAACTCTTTAATCAGGCCTTGGGCAAAGATCACTGGACTCGAAGAAGAATCCAATCTCTTGCCGGGCAGTGTCCGGACCATCAGAACCATGAACTGCGTTGGCTTCAACCGACTCTGCAAAATCGGCGCGGATCGTTGCAGGTGCGGCATCTGCCGGATTGGTCGCACCCATGATCTCCCGGTTGCGCGCAATCGCGTTCTCCCCCTCAAGGACCTGGACTACGACAGGGCCGGAGGTCATATATTCAACAAGGTCGTTGTAGAACGGTCGCTCCCGGTGCACTGCATAAAAATCCTGAGCCTGTGAACGGGTAAGTTGCATCATCCTGGCGGCAATGATCCGCAGGCCGCCAGACTCAAATCGGTCATAGATCTTGCCAATCAGGTCGCGCCTGACGGCATCGGGTTTAAGGATCGAAAGGGTACGTTCCAGGGTCATTCAGTTTCTCCAGTTTGAATGGTTGATTTAATGATAGGTCTGCCCCGTCCCGCTGTTACCTGAAGTCCGAGGACACCGAACGTCTTTAAAGTAAAGGGCTGACAAGACGGCGGGGCACTGCCAGAAGTCGGATTTTATTCGGAGCCCAATTTCTGAGCAATGAGCACATCCCCCTCTACGCCACAAATTCGCACCTTTACAAAGGTGCCGGNCTGCGCCGGGGAATCCGGGAGGCGGACCGGCATATANTTCGCCAGGCGACCATGATAACCCGTTCCCTCCCTTGTCGCTTCACCCTGCTCCATAAGCAAAATGCCNTCCTGGCCTGCCATTTGCGCCAGAGCGCTCCTACGNAGTTCCTGCCCGGTCTCGCGCAGCAGGCCGGCGCGGCGGCGGCGCTCGGGCTTAGGAATCTGCCGGGGGATTTGCGCCGCAGGGGTTCCCGGCCGCGCTGAATAACTGAAGACATGCGGATATAGAATTTGCGCCTGTTCGATGATTTCCTGCGTCTGAATGAAGTCGGCCTCGGTTTCGGTCGGGAAACCCGCCATCACATCGGCTCCCAACACCAAGGGGGGAATCCGTTCACGGGCCGCTAGCAATCGTTCCAGCAGAAAAACCCTGTCATACCGTCGTTTCATCCTCTTGAGAATGAGCGTACTACCACTTTGAAGGGACACATGAAGATAAGGGCAAAACCGCGGCCCGGTGGCAAGAACTTCAAGCAGGCCCTCATCGAGGTGTACCGGATCGATTGAACTCAGGCGCACCCTGAACTCACCCGGGAGCATGGCAATCTCATGCAGCAGTGTCGTAAGCGCTGTTGAGCCTTCTTGGCACTGCTTGGAACCGCTGTCGTAACTCCCCAGATCAACCCCGCACAGCACAATCTCGCGATAGCCGTGCTCGCTGAAAGTTCGTATCTGTTCCAGCACCCCTGCCTGATCAAAGGATCGGCTTGGCCCTCGGGCACGGTGGATTACGCAGAAGGTGCATGACTGATCACATCCCTGTTGAATCTGCACAAAAGCACGGGTGCGTGACTCGTAATCCTTTAACAGCGCCACGGGTAAACTGCTCAGCCGGTCTACTCGAATCGGCGCGGGACCTGCTGCGGTGTGGGGTGACAAATCCCGGGCGATCCGGGCGATTTCCAGTTTGTGATCATTTCCGATCACCAAGGAGACCCCGGGAATCTCGGCACAGTACTCGGGCTCGTTTTGCGCGTAACAGCCGGTCAGGACGACTCGCGCCGAGGGATTCTGTCGCAAGACCCGGCGCACGGTCTGGCGGGTCTGGCGGTCCGCCTCCGCCGTAACGGTGCAGGAATTAATAATGTAAAGATCGGCGTCCTGGCGAGCGTCAACCAGCTCCCAGTCATCTGCCGCCAGTCGTTGCGCTATAACGGCCGACTCGAAAGTATTCACCTTGCAACCCAGGGTCGTGATGGCTGCCCGCCCGGTTCCCCTTATTTTTACCTCTCCGGATCCCCGCGCCGGGGGGGTCGTTGGCTGAAGAGTCCCTCCAGAACCAGCTTCCACTTAGCTGGATTTCACGGTGAAGCTCTCACCGCAACCGCACTCGTCAGTCACATTGGGGTTGTTAAAGCGAAACGCTGCTGACAAGCCATCAGTCGTAAAATCAATTTCGGTCCCATCCACATAAGCTATGCTCTCATCGTCGACGATGACCTTAATGCCACGGCTGGTAAATACTTTATCGCAAGTGTTCACACCGTCGGCAAAATCAACCACATAGGCCATCCCCGAACAACCAGTCGTCTTCACCGCCAGTCGCAGCCCGTGACCCCGGCCCCGCGAATGCAGGTGGGTGCGCACCCGTTCGGCCGCCGCTTCAGTCAAAGTAATAGCCATGCACTTGTTCCGTTGTGGGAATAGCCTATCTAGGCCTCTCCCCTGTCCCTCAGCAGGATTTGAGGGTTCCATTTTACCATGGACTTACTCCCTCTTACTTGTGATCAGAGCCCGGTTCGCCACCGCCATGAGGCTGCTCAATTGAAGTCAGCACGCCCCTGACAATATTGACCTCCTCCCGCGAGCGCACCCCCCGAAGGAATAATCGGCGAAGCTTGCGCAACAGGCGCGTGCGGGGCATCACGAGAAAACCCGTTTTCTGAACTACCCGCTCAAGGTGATCCATCATGCGGTCGAACTCCCCCATTGTCATCGGCGGCGCCCCGGCAGGCTGGGTCAGGTCCGCGCTTGGAATTTGCGCCTGAGGAGTCGCTGCGCTGGAGACATGGCGGCGCAGCTCATAGGCAAGAATGGCAACAGCCGTCGCTACGTTCAAAGAGGAAAAATCTGTTTCTACGTCTATCCGCACATGGGCATGACAAAGATCCAGATGTTCGTTGGACAACCCCGAAGCCTCCGGACCAAATACCAGTGCTGCTGGGGTATGAACCCCTTCGTGCACAAGGCGTTGCGCCGCGGATTTGGGTTCCAGCACGGGCCAGGCGACCGAGCGGCGGCGCGCAGTCGCGCCAATGACACACCCGCAATCCGCCACGGCCTCGGCCAGGTTGCCAAAGACCCGGGTCCGCTCAAGGACGTGTTCGGCACCCGCCGCACGCGCCGTTGCTGCCGGATCAGGGAAAGCCCGGGGATTGACCAGAAACAGATCTGGCAGACCCATATTCGCCATTACCCGTGCTGCGGCGCCTATGTTGCCTGGGTGAGTCGTGCCCACCAGGATGATTCTGGGGTAAAAGTTCAAAGTTACTTTCCAGTTAATGGTCGCGACGCGGGCGGCATTTAGCCGCGCCTTACGCTAGAATGGGGCTCACGATTGCACACCGATCCGATCCCCGTTCCAGTTGCCCTCCCGGCCTGGCTTACGTCGATGGTACGCTGCAAAACCGGGCCTGGCCCCCTTTGAACACTTGCGGAGGACCCGCGCCCATCATGCATCCAATGTTGCATACCGCCGTACGTTCCGTTCGTGAAGCCGGACGGGTGATTTTAATGTACCTGGACCAGTTGGATCGGCTCGATATCAGCTCCAAAGGCCGTAACGACTTTGTCAGCCAGGCCGATATCGAGGCAGAGCGCGCGATTTTGGAGGTGCTGACGCGCGCCTACCCTGACCACGGCATTTTAGCCGAGGAAAGTGGCAGCAAAGCCGGCGGAGAACACACCTGGGTAATCGATCCGTTGGATGGCACCACTAACTTCCTGCATGGCTTTCCTGTTTTTGGTATATCGGTTGCTGTCACACGTGGTGACACGATTGAACATGGCGTCGTTTATGACCCATTGCGCGATGAAATGTTCACCGCCAGTCGCGGTGAAGGAGCTCAACTTAACGGTAAGCGCATTCGCGTCAGCACCATGCGGAAACTCGCCCCAGCCTTGCTGGGCACTGGTTTCCCCTTTCGGGAAGTGGAAGTCATCGAGCCCTGGATGCGCACCTTCCAGGCCTTACTCCCGAAGACCGCGGGGATACGCCGGTCCGGGGCTGCTGCGATCGATCTGGCTTATGTCTCGGCGGGACGCCTGGATGGATTCTGGGAGTTCGGGCTAAAACCCTGGGATGTCGCAGCCGGGGCTCTGCTGATCCGTGAGGCCGGCGGGCTAGTCTCAGATTTTGATGGCGGCCAGGACTTTCTGACGAACGGTAACGTGGTTACCGCCAATCCTTTTCTTTTTGAAGCTCTGAGAAAAATTGTGGCACGGGGAGCAGGTTGAATATTTACCCGACCCTGGGTTTTCCCTACAATGCCCGCTGAAATTCGATTTTAGCAATTGGAGACTTAAGATGACCTACATAGTTGGTGATTCGTGCATCCGCTGTAAATACACAGACTGTGTCGAAGTGTGTCCAGTAGACTGCTTCCACGAGGGAGAAAATTTCTTGGTGATCGATCCGGAGGAGTGCATTGACTGCAGTCTTTGTGAGCCCGAATGCCCCGTAGATGCTATCTTCGCCGAAGAAGACCTGCCCGATGATCAACAGGAATTTCTTGCCTTAAATGCCGAGCTTTCTCAGCAATGGCCGGTGATTACCGAAATGAAGCCGGCACCCGAAGATGCAGACGACTGGAAAGGGGTATCGGGTAAATTAGAGCACTTGCAGCGCTGACCCCCAAACTGCAAGTCGAGCGCGCTCATCGCACCAGGTTAGCTTACCGGAACACAAGTTGCAGACAAAGGTTAGCGGCCAAACCCGCTAACACATCATCTGCGACAATACCCCATCCACCGCCTAGACGCCGGTCGATTGTCGAGATCGGAGGCGGCTTAGTGATGTCGAAAAAGCGGAAAAGGAAAAATCCGGCCAGCAGAGCCGGTATCGAGGGGGGAACCAGGGCCAACGTCACCACCATTCCCGCCACCTCGTCAATGACGATGCGCGGGTCATCGTGGATTCCCAGTATTTGTGCAGTGCGCCCGGATACCCACACCGCTACCAGTATGATCGCGATCGCGGCTGACAAGTAAACGACCCCTCCGCCCTGCCACAATAGCCACGCCACCGCCAGACCCGGTAATGTGCCAACGGTGCCGGGCGCCAGTGGACTCCAGCCGGTCCCAAAGCCCTGGCCCACAAAACAAATCACGCTATCTATGCGCATTTGAATTCTGGTTGTCACGTGTCAACATCCCAGGAGTGCCGGTAACCCAGCTCAGTCTCCTCCAGCGCCTTACTCAACCCGGTTACCCGACAACCACCGGACGAGGTCACGCGACCAATGCAGGTCAACGGTAGATCCAGAGATGCCGCCACCGCACTAATGGCTTTGCGGGATTGTGGTGCCGCTGTAAAACACAGTTCATAATCGTCGCCGCCCGTAAGCGCCAATTCGAGTGCCCGATCCCGCCCTATTTGCTCGCAAGCAATATCGAAGAGTGGTACACACCCACTCTCGATATCTGCGCCTAAGCTACCACTGGCCTTGAGCACATGGGTCAGGTCCGCTAACAGCCCGTCCGAGATATCGACTGCACTGTGAGCAATGCCCCTTAGCTTGTTCGCGAGCGAAAGACGTGGCTCGGGGAACCACAGGGCCTCACGCAAGGCATCGGCTGGTTGCCCCTCCCCGCGCTGCAGTGCCGCAGCCGCACCGCCTAGACAACCGCTCACGTAAACCAGATCGCCCACACGGGCACCTGATCGATAAAGGGCCTCCCCGGGATTCACATAACCCCCCACGGTCATGGTCACAGACAGCGGTCCCTGGGTCGTATCGCCGCCAATCAGCGCCACGTCATACCGATCGGCCAGGCTCAATAGACCATCAGCAAACTGGGCGATCCAGGTCGACTCAAGATTAGGCAGGGTCAGGTTAAGCGTTGACCACTGCGCCTTGGCTCCCATGGCTGCAATGTCGCTCAGATTGACCGCGAGCGCCCGGTGGCCCACCGAGCACGGTGCCTGGGTTGAAAAAAAATGCACCCCACAAACCAGGGTGTCGGTGACCACGACACTCTCAGTGCCCGGCACAAGCTTGAGAACGGCTCCGTCGTCACCGATTCCGGTCTTAACCCAACTACGCTCACCCTGCGGGCGGTCAAAAAATGTCGAGACAAGCTCAAATTCGTCCATCAGCCTGCTTACCCGGTATCACCCTCGGCGAGTCGGTCAGCAGCCAGCCGGTCTAACAACCCATTGACGAAACGGTAACTATCCTGGGCCCCGAACACATGAGCTACTTCGACCGCCTGATCGATTGCCGCTTTTGGTGGAATATCCGGGCGAAAGAGAATCTCGTATGCTCCAATGAGAACAATTGCGCGCTCGACCGGATCGGTTCGGTCTAAAGGGCGATCCGCAAATGCTTGGAGGCGGTCCTCCAGTTCCCGCTGGTAACGCGGAATCTGAGTAATCAAATGGCGGAAATAATCCACATCCACACCGGCCAGAGCCTCATCACTGATAAAACCTGATTCGATGTCTCCCGGGCCCTGCCCGGTCACCATCCACTGGTACAGAGCCTGNGCCGCATTGCGTCGCGCGAGGTGGCGACTCCCCCGGGACACCTTAAAACGCTCCGGGATCTTGGATGTATTCGATCACTTCAAGGCCAAACCCTGACAACGCATGGGTTCGCAATGGCGTTCCGAGCACCCGCACCTTTCCGGCGCCTAGATCAGAAAGAATCTGGCTGCCGGCCCCAAGCATTCGTAACTCCCGCTCTTGGCCATCGCTGGTGGCCTCACCCCGCAGGCGCCGGTCAAGCTGCGCAGCATCTTCCGAATACTCCAACAGCACCAGAATACCGGCAGGTTCCTGTGCGATTCGTTCCAGAGCCGTATCGACGCTCCAGCGCTGCGCCTCACGGGCCTGCGCTAACATGTCATAAGGGCCACGGTGCGTATGGACACGAACCACAGTCGGCCGGGCTGCATCAACCGTCCCATGCACCAGGGCCATGTGTACCTGCTTGAGTTCCCCGTCTTCGTAGACCACGGCCCGGAAGTCACCGTACCGCGTACTGATGATATTTTCCGAGACGCGCCATACCGTGGGCTCTACCTGCATCCGGTAGCGGATAAGGTCAGCGATGGTGCCCAGTTTTAATTCATGGGTCCGGCCAAACTCCATCAGATCAGGCAGTCGAGCCATGCTGCCATCTGGATTAAGGATTTCACAAATGACGCTCGCCGGCTCAATACCCGCTAAACGGGCAAGATCTACACCCGCCTCGGTATGGCCCGCCCGCGTTAACACACCGCCGGGTTGCGCCATGATCGGAAAGACGTGGCCCGGGCTGACGATATCCTCGGCCGAAGCATTCTCGCTGACCGCCGTGCGGATCGTGTGCGCCCGATCGGCGGCAGAGATCCCCGTACTCACTCCTTCTGCAGCTTCAATCGAGACGGTAAAGTTGGTCGCGTAACGGGCATTATTATCGTTGACCATCAAGGGCAACTTCAGATCACGACAGCGTTCCTCTGTCAGGGTCAGACAAATAAGCCCCCGGCCCATAGCCGCCATGAAATTGATATGTTCAGCAGACACGAAGCCAGCCGCGACAATAAGGTCGCCTTCATTTTCGCGATCTTCGTCGTCCACCAGGATTACCATCTTTCCTTCCCGGTAATCCGCAAGTATTTCTTCGATCGGGCTCACCGGTCCCGACATTTCTTGAGCGCTCATGAGCTCGTTACCTGAACTGGACCTATTGTCAGCACATCCTGGCGAGTGCCTGTTGTATCGATCATTGATTGTAATCCTGTAAGCGCTTGAGATAACGGGCAACCATATCGACCTCGAGATGCACTGCCTGGCCGACCTGTAACGCGCCGAGCGTGGTCACGGTCAGCGTATGCGGCACCAGGTTAAGTTCAAATTCCACCCCGGCATCCACATCGATCACCCGATTGAGCGTCAGGCTGACCCCATCGATCGTCACGGAACCCTTTTCTGCAATAAAAGGCGCCACCACGGCCGGCGCCCGAAACGACATCTGCGTTGATCGTGCCGAAGCCTCTCGCGCAATCAGAATTGCCAGACCGTCCACGTGGCCGCTCACCAGGTGACCGCCGAAACGATCCTGCGCCCGCATAGCGAGCTCCAGATTGACCTGACTGCCCGGTGCCAGTTTACCAAGACGAGTGCATGACAGGGTCTCCCGGGAAACGTCGAAAAGCAGCTTTTGATCCAACTGACGTACCGCGGTCAGGCACACGCCGTTGACTGCGACACTGTCGCCGACGTCAATCACCACATCTCCCAACGATTGCGCCTCGATCTCAATCACCAGATCACCATCCCGGGATTCGGTCCCACAAACCGTGCCGAGCGCCTGAACGATTCCAGTGAACATCGCTATTGAGAATCCTGAGGCCGCAAGATCAGGCGAAGATCACGGCCGATACGAGTCACATCGGTCAACTCCAGCCGGACTCGTTCCTCCAGGGTACGAATACCGCGCATCACAAACATTCCATGTCCCCCGGAACCCAACACATCGGGCGACTGGTAAACCCAAATCTCGTCGACTAAGCCACCCGACAAAAACGCGCCCGCGACCCCTGCACCGGCCTCAATCAGGACTTCATTGCATGAGCGGGCCGCCAGCGTTGCAAGCACGGCCGCAATATCAACCCTGCTGCCTTTCCCGGTCAGGCAAATTTGCTCAGTCCGGTCGTCAAAGTCGTAACTGGCCTCTTCGGTATCTTTGGCAGTCACGACCAGGATCTGACCCGGCTCAGAAAATAACCGCGCCCCTAAGCTCATCTGGCCGTTGCCGTCTAACACCACGCGCAAGGGTTGGACGACATCACCATCGACTCGCGCATTGAGTCGCGGGTTATCGTTTCGGATCGTTCCGATCCCGGTCACCACCGCACAACTGCGGGCGCGTAAATCGTGCACATCGGCACGCGCCTCCTCACCTGTAATCCATTGGCTGGTGCCGTCATTGGCGGCCGTCCGGCCATCCATGGTTGCCCCCAACTTGAGCCGAACGAGCGGACGGCCGTGCTCCATTCGCTGGCAGAACCCCCCGTTCAGGTCTCGCGCACCCATATCGTCATCCGCCAGGACAACCTCCATTCCGGCCTGTTTCATCAGTGCCAGACCCTTCCCGCAGACCTTTGGATTAGGATCTGCCATGGCGACCACGATGCGCCTGACGCCTGCATCGATTAACGCCTGCGCGCAGGGTCCGGTCCGGCCCTGGTGTGCACAAGGTTCAAGACTGACAAAAACCTCGGCTCCTCTCGCTTGCTCTCCCGCCTGCTGCAGGGCAAGAATTTCTGCATGCGCCTCACCCGCTCTTTGATGCCAGCCTTCGCCGACGAGGGTTTCTCCCTGGCAGATGACACACCCGACCCTCGGGTTGGGTTTGGTCGTGTAAAGGCCCCTTCGGGCGAGCGAGACCGCCTGAGACAGCAGAGCAGAATCCCGCGGGCTCAAAGGCGTCGGTTTCATGGCTTTCGCCCCGCGCTCTTTTCTGTCAACAAAGACAACTGGGTGATGTTTGAGGCTTCCTGCTTTTCGTGCCGCAGCCGGTCTACTTCCTGGCTGAACGCCGATACGTCCTCGAAACTTCGATATACCGACGCATATCGTACGTAAGCGATCTCATCGATCTGCTGGAGCAGATCCATTACAGATTGACCGATATCGGCTGAACGCACCTCAGGCTCTCCACTTAATTGCATGCTTCGACTGACATCGTTGACCAGTGCCTCAACCCGGTCCACGCTCACGGGACGCTTCTCCAGAGCCCGCAGCAGACCTCGCCGTAGTTTGGCCTCATCCCAGGTTTCGCGCCGCCCATCACTCTTAATCACCCGCGGCTGCTCTCGCTCAAATCGCTCAAAAGTGGTAAAGCGGTGTTGGCAGGCCTGACACGCACGCCGACGACGCACCGTGGCACCGGCATCCCCCAGACGGGAGTCAATTACCCGGGTGTCTTCACTGGAACAGGCGGGACAACGCATAGCGGGATAGGCCGGGTAGCCGGGGACTCTCAGGGTGCGGAGTCGCCTTCCGCACCTTCCTTGGGCACCGGCAGCATATCTTCGCGTGAGATACCCAACATCAGCACCGTCGGGCTCGCGACAAAAATAGAGGAGTACGTCCCAATAATCACCCCGATCAGAAGCGCCATAGCGAAGCCTTTGATGATCTCGCCGCCGGCAAGCAGCAGCGTCAACACCACCAGCAAGGTGGTAACGGATGTCAGCACTGTCCGTGGCAGAGTCTGGTTGACCGAGCGGTTCATGATTTCTGTCACACTGCCCTTTCGCATCTTGCGGAAATTATCCCGGACCCGATCGAACACCACGATGGTGTCATTCAACGAATAACCAATGACTGCCAGAACTGCGGCGAGCACCGGTAGCGAAAATTCCAGCGCCAACAATGAGAATAGCCCGAGCGTAATCATCACATCGTGTACCAATGCAATGACCGCGCCAACGGCAAAACGCCACTCGAAGCGGATCGCCACGTACACCAGAATACCGATCAGGGCATAAAGCATCGCCAGGCCGCCTTTCTCTGTCAACTCCCCACCGACCTGCGGGCCGACAAACTCAACTCGGCGCATTTGCACCTGGCAATCTGCCGCTATGGCCGAATCACCTGATAGGCAGCGCTGCAAACCCCCTTCTGGGCTTTCAGCCAGCGTCTCACCACTTGCTGCGCGTAACGCCGCGACCACGGCGCTACTCTGTTCAGCCGATGCCTGTCCTGCGACGACCGGCAACCGAACCAGGATATCCCGTGAAGTGCCGAAATACTGAACAATGGCATCGGCAATCCCGGCCTCTTTAAGTACAGCGCGCACTTCGACCGGATCGGTAGAATCCAGGTAGGCCAGCTCTACCAATGTTCCACCGGTGAAATCGATGCCGAAATTCAATCCCCGCAGGCCCAGTGACCCAGCACTGGCAACCACCAAGGCCAGTGATAAAAACAGCGCCGCCTGGCGTTTACCCAGGAAATCAAAATCTGTGACTTTCTTGAAGAAGCGCATACTGCCCTCAGATCGCAAGTGCCTTAACACGGCGTCCACCGAAAAAGACGTTAACCAAAGCGCGGGTCAGAACAATTGCGGTGAACATAGAAGTCAGAATCCCGATGCTTAATGTCACTGCGAACCCTTTGATTGGCCCTGTACCGAAATTGAAGAGCACGATCGCCGCAATCAGCGTTGTCACATTAGCATCCACGATAGTCGAAAGCGCTCGCTCATAGCCTGTATGGATACTGGCCTGAGGCGTGTTGCCGTTGTGGAGCTCCTCACGGATACGTTCAAAAATCAGGACGTTGGCATCTACAGCCATACCGACGGTCAGAACAATGCCAGCGACGCCAGGCAAGGTCAGGGTCGCCTGCAGCAGCGATAGCACGGCTACGATCAGAATCAGATTAAGCGCCAGGGCCACGTTGGCAAACAGGCCAAAGACTCGATAATAGATCGCCATAAAAACCAGCACCAGGACAAACCCAATAATGACTGAGCGAAAGCCCTGGTCGATATTGGCCTGTCCGAGGCTCGGCCCGACAGTGCGCTCCTCAATAATCTCAACGGGTGCAGCCAGTGATCCAGCGCGCAGCATCAAGGATAAGTCGCGGGCCTCGTTGACACTGTCCAGGCCCTCAATCTGAAAACGTTTACCCAGTTGATCGCGGATGACCGGCGCGGTAATGACCTCCTCGATCCGCTGTCTGACCCTTAACGCCCGGCCTTGAGCATCCTTTAGCGTTACTCCGTTGGCGTCGGTTTTGATCGCGGATTTGCTCTCTATGTAGAGCACGGCCATCCGCTTACCGATGTTTTTTCCGGTAACCTTCTGGTTGATGCGTGCTCCGATCGCATCCAAGGTAATACTGACAATCGGACCGCCGCTTTGCGTGTCGATACTGGCAGCTGCATCTACAATATTATCGCCCGAGTAAATCACTCTTTTGTTGAGCAATATGGGCTGCCCATCACGAAATCGGAAAACCTTAGATCCCGGCGGCACTTTCCCGCCCAGAGCTGCGTCCAGGCTGTGCTCTTCATCCACCATCATCATTTCCAGAGTCGCCGTTCGGCCCAGAATTCGTTTGGCGCGAGCAGTATCCTGAACTCCTGGCAATTGCACCACGATGCGTCGATCGCCCTGGCGTTGCACCACGGGCTCGGCCACCCCTAACTCATCAACTCGGTTCCGAAGTGCGGTGATATTTTGCTCCAGCGCAAACCCGGAAAGTTCCTCGATTTCATCTTCGGCCAACCGGACCCGCAACGCGTTGTCACCGTTGTCCCCTGCCTCAACGATAATGAGTCCTGGAAGTTCGTCCTTGATCGCCTTCACTGCATCCACCGCTACGTTCGTTTCACGCAAGGTAATCGTGATGCCACCGGCCGGATCCCGATGAATCCCCTTGTAGCGGATCTTCGCTTCACGCAGTGTCGACCGCAGGTCGGCCACATAACGGTCCTCGGCGCGACGCAATGCGCTTTCCATATCGACTTCAAGCAGAAAATGCACCCCACCGCGCAAGTCCAGACCCAGGTACATCGGTAAAGCGCCCAAGCCCGATAACCAGTCAGGTGCAGCCGGCAGAAGCGTCAGGGCAATCGTGAAGCTATTCGGTAACTGCGATTCGAGAAGGTCTCGGGCCTGCAATTGTGCATCGGTGGTCTCGAATCTGATTCGGATACCCTGCTCGTCGAGCACCGTCGAGCGATAAGAGACCTGGGCCGCATCCAGGACCTTTTGCACCTGCCCGAATTCGGATGTTCCCAGGCTCCCTCCCCGCGAGCCACGCAACTGAATACCGGGATCATCACCGAAAAGGTTCGGAAGGGCGTAAAACATCCCCGGCACGATTACCACCGCGATGATCAGCCACTTCCACCACGGGGTGTGATTTCGCATCAGTATTAGTAGGTGCCCTTGGGCATCACCTGCGCAACTGACTGCCGCTGAACCTTGACATTCAGGCCGCTGGAAATCTCCAACGTTATGAAGTTGTCGTCCACATCAGTCACCTTGCCTAGCAAGCCGCCATTCGTCACAATTTCCTCACCCTTTTTCAGCGCCGTCACCATCTCCTTGTGCTGTTTTGCCCGTTTTTGCTGGGGGCGAATCAGCAGAAAATAGAAGAGGATAAAAATAACCACCAGCGGTAATAGGCTGAACAGGCTACTACCGGCATCTCCTCCCGCTTGGGCCCAAGCGTCGGATATCAGAAAGTTCATCGTTGTACCTCTTTTTGGGGCCTCGAAAAGCGCGCGATTATGCCATATCGCGACCTTCGCCGGCGAAATCTGTCAGGAAGTCGCGAGCAAATGTGGCGAACTGATTCCGGGCGATCGCATTCCGAATATCAGACATCAGGCGCTGAAAGTACACGAGATTATGCAGGGTACACAGTCGTGACCCCAGCAGTTCCCCGGTAACATAGAGATGACGAAGGTAAGCCCGGCTGAAACGGGCACAGGCTGCACAGGGGCAATCGACCTCGATCGGGCGGGTGTCGGAGCGGTTTACGGCGTTTTTCAGGCGCACTATCCCCCTCCGGGTATACAACCACCCATTGCGGGCATTACGGGTCGGCAGGACACAATCAAACATGTCGATGCCCGCAGCCACACCAGCCAGAAGATCTTCCGGTTTGCCCACCCCCATCAGGTAACGCGGCTTATCCTTTGGCATGGTTGGCCCGACTGCCTGCAGTATGCGTAACATGTCATCCTTGGGCTCGCCGACAGAGAGCCCCCCCAATGCATAGCCGGCAAAGCCAATTTTTTCGAGCTGCGTCAGCGATTCCATTCGAAGATCCTCGTACATTCCTCCTTGCGCAATACCGAAAAGGGCCTGCCCTGCCCTAAGCGGCACAGCGGCACAGCGCTGAGCCCAACGCAGGGACATCTGCATCGAAGCGTTCGCCTGTGCCCGTGTCGCCGGATAAGACGTGCATTCATCGAAGCACATCACGACATCCGATCCCAGGCTCTTTTGGACCGTCATCGATTCCTCGGGCCCCAAAAAGACGCTGGAGCCATCAACCGGGGAACGAAAGTACACGCCCTGCTCACTGATCTGCCTTTTCTGGGCAAGACTCCAGACCTGAAAGCCGCCTGAATCGGTGAGAATTGGCCCTGGCCAGCCCATAAAATCGTGCAGCGTGCCGTGGGCACTGACCACCTCGGTACCGGGACGCAGCATCAAGTGAAAAGTATTGCCGAGAATAATCTGTGCGCCGGTCTGGCGGACTTCATCAGGTGCCACCGCTCGAACCGAACCGAGTGTCCCTACCGGCATGAAAGCCGGTGTATCGATCGTGCCACGGGGGAATATCAACTGGCCGCGTCGTGCATCTCCATCGGTATCGGTAAGTGAAAACTTCATCATTTAGTCAAACGCTCCTCCAGTAACATGGCATCACCGTAACTGAAAAAACGGTAGCGCTGGGCGATTGCATGGGCATAGGCCTGTTTAACGCGATCCCGGCCGGCGAAAGCACTGACCAGCACCAACAGGGTTGAACGGGGCAGATGAAAGTTGGTGATTATCGCGTCGACGACCCGGAATGCGAAGCCCGGCGTTATAAAAAGGGACGTCTCGCCGGTACAGGGCGCCAGTTGGCCCCCGACTGCGGCACTTTCCAGGGCCCGCACCACCGTGGTTCCCACGGCCACAACCCGACCCGAACGCTCGCGCGTATCGGAAACGGCCTGAGCCAGTTTTTCATCGACACAAAAGGACTCGGCATGCATCTGATGCGCTGCAAGGGATTCGGTCTGTATGGGCTGAAAAGTACCTGCCCCCACGTGCAGTGTCAGGCGGGCCAGGGATACCCCCTTGGTGATAAGGGTGTCAAGCAGGCTCTGGTCGAAGTGCAGTCCCGCTGTCGGTGCGGCCACGGCACCGGGCGAGCGTGCGTAGACCGTCTGGTAGCGCTCTGCATCGTCCTCCCCGGCCGAGCGTCTGATGTAAGGGGGTAAGGGCACCGCGCCTTCGGCATGTAACAGCGCCTCAAAACTATCAGCATCAACCCGCTTGACGGTAAAAAAGGCCCCTTCCCGGCCGGTAACCTGCAAACGGGCGCCGCCGGTCGTTTCCAGCAACGTGCCTAACGGCGGTGCCTTGCTCGAGCGGATCTGCACCAGAGCTTGTGCACCGCCGCGCAGACGCTCGACCAGCAACTCAAACTGCCCTCCGGTGATGGCTTTTTTACCCCGCAGCCTTGCCGGAAGTACCCGCGTGTCATTGACCACCAGCAGGTCACCCGGATGGAGTCGCGAAAGAATATCCGTGAAACGCCCGTCGATTAAAGGGGCTAGAGCCCCAGGCACGATCAGTAGCCGGCTGGCACTGCGCGCTTGCAGTGGCGACTGTGCAATCAGCGCTTGGGGCAACGGGTAGTCGAACTCACTGATCATAGTCATGGGTTAAAAAGATCCCTGTACCCGGTGGATGCCCCGCTGGCGCGATTTACCCATACCGTCGTCTTCGAAACGCCGGCCTGGCTGAGCCCATAAAAGCGATAGCCCACCGGTATGGGGTAAAGGGTCACGGGCATGGGGCAAATTCCAGGATCATCATTTTTTTGCAACGGAAAGGCTCCAAAGACCATAGCAGAATGACTCGTCCGTGCCTGGCGTTTAGCCCATCCACGACCCCGCCCCGGGAAAGATACTCCGGTAAAAGTAAGGAAGGCGATTGTATCGGCTGTCACGTGAACGTCACGCCGGCCAGCGCCTGGGTGTTGAACTGGAGAAACCGTTGGTGGTTGGGTGAAACCGGAATAACTGGCCGTTCTGAGCCTCTGGCTCAACGCGTTTGCGTACAGGGCGCCCGGATGACTCAGGAAGGGTTGACAGGCTCGAATTACTTTTCTAGACTGTTTGTATTACAAACAGGTTTGCAGGGAGACAAGTCATGGCTGAGGAGCAACTCAATGTCCGAAAGGCTATCGCCGACGTTGAACTTATCCGCCGGGTACTCGATCAAGTCGATCAAGCGCAATCTCGCCCTGCCGCCCCTGCCGCTGGTCTTTTCGGCGTCACGCTGACTGCCAATATCATTCTGCAAAGCCTCGCCCTCACCGGTACCGGCGTTTTATTGCTGGTGGAAGCCCTGGGTGATGGGTTTCTCACCCGCACCTTGATGCTGGGTCGCCAGTCGCCTGANCTGAGCTTAATCGGCATTGGTCTAATGGGGNGCATTCTGGTCGGATTGGTCATCTTGCTGTACTTNNTTATCTGGCGCGCGGCCAGGCACAACGGCGAGGAATTCAACGCTTACATCGTGCGNAACTTTCGCTACGCAAGGCTGCTTTCCTACCTTTCTGACCTGTTGATGAAATTTACCGCCGTNGCACTGGTTTTGCTCGCGGGCCGTCCGGAATGGGTTCCACCTCTACTGCTGGTGTTCACCGGAGACTACCTGGTACAGGGTCGTCTCTTTACTCTGCCGACCCGGACCGCCGTACTCCTGGGAGCGCTGTGTATCGCTATCGGCCTTTTTCAATTTGTCGCAGGCCTTGAGTCCCTGATTCCGCCCCTCGCGGCTTTCAGCGCAATAGCCAGCGTTTCGATCGGGAGGCTCATTCGACTGCACCGCGTGCAGAACCAAAACGCCGCCTGAAGGAATGGCTAGCTTGGCTACCAACGACCTGTTGCGTGCGCATCCGGCACTATTCGACCGGGTACGACTCGCGATCATGGCGCACCTTTCCCTGGCAAAAAAAGCGGTGGACTTCACCTCTTTGTTAACGGAACTCCAACTCACTCGAGGCAATCTGTCCACACATATGAAAAAACTAGAGGAAGACGGGTTGGTCAGGATCGACAAGAACTTTGTGGGGCGCAAACCCCGGACGACCTACTTATGCACAAACAAAGGGAGAAAGGCAGTTCAGACCTATCTGACTGCGGTCGAGGCCGTCCTCAAATCCTCATTATGAAAAATTCAGCAGACCCGGGCAGTTCTCTATACCCGGGATCACAGGTAAGACCGCTCCGGGGGTGGGTTAGCGGTGTACGGTGGCATCGATACGGCGGGGGCAATCCCCGGAGCACTCCTCCAGTGCGCCCGCCGATCCACCGTTTTAATCTATTGGGTAGTCGCTTTCTGTTGACTACCCCGGAAGGGCTTAAGCGGTGTGCGGCGGCATCGTAACGATGGGAACACCCTCCGGCTGTCTCCTTCTCGCGTCCCCATCGGTCCGCCGCGTCTTTAGTCTATATTCTTAGCGCCCCTGGATTAGAGTTTGGAGCACCCCCCGGGGGTGCTCCTCCCACTCTAGCTGGGTGGCTGGTAAGCCTCCAGCACGGTTTTCGCTTTTTTCATTCCTTCGATCGCGGTGGGCATATCTAAAAGCTTGGTGGTCCTCCCCCCGACGATCGCACCAGTCGCCGACACCGCAAGTGCAACACCCGCCATTGAGGCGTCATCGGGCATATCGGCTATCACTACGAGATCATCACTGCCGAAAGCCATCCAGGCCCCAACCATGGTTCCGCCATTGGCCTCGATCGCCGCTTTCGCAGGCCCAGTCCGGTCTTGAGGATTACCCACCAGGGTTTTGATCGCAGCGCCTGAATACGACGCCTGATATAAATAGCAAGGCATAACATGTTCCTGTTTATCAAAGCGGTCAGCCCATTACCAACCGCGGGGACAACGATTTAATAATACAGGCCTTTTCCGTTGCCTGCTGATTCTTACTGACCTGCGCTGGTGGAGCCCCCGCTGCAGACTCCTGCCAACCGGGCTCAACTGTTTGGCGCATTCAAAAGCGCAGGTCCAGGCCACATTGCACTTGTCAGCGCTGAGCCCTCTCAGTCAGACTCAATCGGGCCATGACTCAAAGGGAAGTTGATTTTATTATCGTCGGCGCAGGCTCCGCCGGGTGCGTCCTGGCCGATAAGCTCAGTGCGTGCGGGAAATATAGTGTGCTGATTCTTGAAGCCGGGCCGAGTGACAATCGTTTCTGGATACACACCCCTATCGGCTACGGTATCACCTACACCGACGCGTCAATCAACTGGAACTATATCGCTGCCCCGGAACCCGCACTGAACCATCGGGCCCTGTACTGGCCGCGTGGCAAGGTGGTGGGAGGCTCAAGTTCCGTGAATGCGTTGGTCTACCATCGAGGTCAGGCGGCGGATTACGACGACTGGGCCCGTGCCGGAAACCCAGAGTGGGCTTATCAAAGCGTCCGTGCAACTTACATGGGCATGGAAGAGCACACGCCGAAGACAAACCAAGCTGAACCCACTTTCAAAAGCAGGGGCGGCGAGAATAATGAACTGAAATTATCAATTTTCGATGCCTCAAAGGATTGTCACGCCATCAAAGATGACCTTTTTGAAGTCTTCCGGGGAGCCGGCATGCCTTATAACAAAGGACCATGCCTTGAGGGAGAGGGTCTGGGGACCTACCTGATTACCACTCGCCACGGCAGGCGCTGTTCCTCCGCCACCGCATTTTTGCATCCGGCGCTGGAGCGCTCTAACCTGAAGTTGCTTACGGGCACGCTGGTGAAAAGAATCTTAATCAAGGCAAGGCGGGCCGATGGGGTCGAGTGCCTTCATCAAGGGCAACGGCACACCTTCCGTGCCAGGCGAGAGGTTTTACTCTGTGCTGGTGCTGTCAATTCGCCGCAGTTGCTGCAGCTTTCTGGCATTGGGCCAGGCGCACTGCTTCAGGCCAATGAGATTCCGGTGCAACTCGATCAGCCGCACGTAGGCCACCATCTTCAGGATCACTTGGGCATTACCTATTACTACCGCGCAAACCGGCCAACTCTGAACGACACCCTGGGAAACTGGCCCGGGCGCATCCGTGCCGGGGTGCAATACCTGTTGTCCCGCACCGGGCCATTGTCACTCAGTGTTAATCAGCTGGGGGGGCTGGTCCGTTCGGATCCGACCAGCTCAAAGATCGACACCCAACTGTATGCCAATCCCGTGAGTTACCAACCGGACGAAAGCAATGTACGCAAACTCACCAAACCAGATCCCTTCTCCGGCTTTATTCTGGGCTTCAATGCCTGCCGACCCACCAGCGAAGGGCGGGTAGAGATCGATTCACCGCAACCGGGGGTTAGCCCACGTATTGCCGGTAACTACCTGAGCACGCAAAAAGACATTGACGACGTCGTCTCCATGGCTCGCCTGCTTGGCAGGATCCAGGATACCCCCCAGTTGCTACAGCTATTGGCCAACCCCCCGCAATTGAATCTTTCGCAAATGAAAGATGAAGAGATCATCACGGATTTTCGCCGACGCGCCACGACTGTCTATCACCCCTGCGGGACCTGCCGCATGGGGCCCAAACCCGATCGTGCCGTAGTCGACGCCAAGCTTCGGGTTCACGGTATTGAAGCGTTACGCGTAGTCGATGCGTCGGTTTTTCCAAATATAACGTCTGCAAATACCAACGCGCCAACGTTAATGGTTGCTCACCGGGCGGCGCAGATGATCCTGGCG
>PBSU01000024.1 GCA_002726415.1 Acidiferrobacteraceae bacterium
GGATTTTAACTTTGACCGTGAAACAGATTCTTAAACCAACATATAATTTCTTTGCATTATCTAACACATTGCTAACATTTCTCAAGTCCTGCTCTTCATTCTGACAATCCCTTTTCTTCTGACAGGACTTAACCCGGCGCAAGTGAAGCATAATGCCACCGACTGACCGTACGGCCAGCCTCGACTTCAAGGTACCGCCTATGATCTGATCATGAGATCAGATCAGCCAATCAGTAACTTCATTAATCCGGGCTCTTTACCCCAGTGTACTTCTGATCGGTGGCTCGAATTTCTTCCCAGGGATTCTTACCCCGCCCTTTCAATTGCCTCACCAGCAATGAGCTTTCGCCCGTAAGGTAAATGATCACGTAAACACAAGTCACAGAGAACAGCAACGGTAGCGAAGTCGTAAGTCGACCGGTCATTTCAATCATCACGATGATGGCAGACATTACCGCACCGACCACCCCAGCCACCATGGCCCCCATGCCCGCTAAGGCGTAAAGGGAAAGGCTCGCGATCTCAATACCGGCACCCTGGACCATCAACCCTATCGCTAACCCGAGCATGGCTCCCATGAAAAGGCTGGGACCGAATACACCGCCGTTAAAGCCAAACGAAAAACTGACAACAGTTGCCAGAAATTTAAGCACAAGTAAAACCAGGCACAACCATAAAGCAATCTCACCGGCTACCGCGAGTTGAGTTTCATAACCGCCCAGTCCCAGAACCGAGGGAAAGTAGAAACCTATCGCCGCTAAGATCAGGCCACCGACGGCCGGTTTAAGCCGACTGTCGATCCTGATATGTTTTGCAACAAACGCGGTTGCTGCTGGAAGGGCATGATTAAACGCTATTGCCAAACCACCGCAAAGAAGCCCGATGATCCCGAAGAAAATAAACTCGTAGGTATATACAAACTCGGGAATTATTTCACTGGGGATAATAAAGTGTACATCCAGGAGTGCTGCCGTCTCCGACGCTGCGACAGCAGCTGCAGCGATGGGTATGAACTGATACAACCGCCATTGCCTGAGCACAACCTCCTGCACAAAAATCACGGCTGCCAGTGGTGACAGGAATGAGGCAGAAATCGCAGCCGCCATACCGGCACAACTCAAGGTCAGGCGCTCCTGGTCATCCATCTTAAACACCGACCCCAACCCCGAGGCCGCTGCAGCTCCAAGGTGCACCGCAGGCCCAAAGCGCCCGACTGAGGCGCCCGCCCCAATGGAGACCGCACTTATCGCGCCAACGGTTAAACCTTCCTTTACGCCGGTACTTCCCCTGTTAAAGTGAACATCTTCGATTACGTGTGAAAGCCCCCGATTGGCACGATTTGGCATCAGGTAATATGTCATGCACCCTACAATCAGCCCGAAAACCACCATCACGGCAACATTAAAGGGACGCAACGTCGCGTTTTCAATGCCTTGCTCTTTCGCAAGATCCATCAGCGGGGTCCCATCAACATGGAACAGCGCTCCGTCATGGAAATAGGTCTCTGTCAAGCCGATCGCAATCAACAGCAATTTGGCTAGACCTGCGGCCACAATCCCCACGAGGATTGACAATACGACCACTCGCGCAATGCTCCACCCCATCTGCGGGCGTTTAGTCTGTGTCTCAGAACTCGCTGCACCTGACTGCGTATTCATATGCTCTCCCCCCTGCATTGAATATTTCCAACTAAAGGGCGTTACCCTGGCTCCGCACTCTGCACCTTTAGGACTGAATTAGGTTGATCGGACGAAATCGATTTCTCTTTCTTGCCTGCTTCTGCGAGTCATAATAACTGCCGGATTTTTGTTTGTCCATTTGTGATAGGCCCTTCACAAGCGCCTGAATTTAGAGAAATCAATATGCAGGCCACCGCAACCTCGCTATTATTGGACTGATGCTCTGGATTCCATTCACCATCGCTGCAGCGTTCTTCCAGAACCTGCGCTCTGCAGCCCAGCGTCAACTCAAGTCGCAACTCAGTGATGTCGCCGCGGCCTCAGTCCGATTCCTGTACGCCCTGCCATTTGCCCTGCTCTGGTTACTGCTATTGGCCTACGGATTCAACATGTCTACACCGGAAGGCTCACTCAGCTTTCTGGGTTGGGTGGTAGGTGGGTCAATCGCACAGATTCTATTTACCTTTTTGTTGATAAGACTCTTTTCCTATTCGAATTTTGCAGTCGGCACGGCACTGTCAAAAACAGAAGCAGTCCAGGTGATCATTCTGGAGGCCGTATTACTCCACGAAAGTATCACGCTGGGCGCTGCTGTTGCGATCATTTCTGCCTTTATCGGCGTCATGATCATGACTATCGGCAGAGTTCGCCGTCACCCTCGCAGATCGGCCATGATTCCGTGCCAACTTGAGATCGATGGCAATACGGTGCCCGGCCACATCGTCGATCTGTCTATTGGCGGCCTGGGCATCACACTTTCGGGTGATTCTCTACCGCTTCGTGCCGAAAATACGTATTTACTAACAGTCAACACCCCTCACGTTGGAGGCGAAGTTACCTTCAAGGTGATCTCAAGATCTATTCCCGAAAGTGCAGAGAAGGCTATCGTCGGTTTTCAATACGCACATGAGAGCACCGTACAAGAAAAAGCGGCTTTCACGCTTTTCTATGAGGATAACGAAGCATGGGCACGACGAGATGAGTCTGGCACTCGATTTACCTTTCATAACATCTTAGCCTTGGCGCGCAAGACGTTAACTATTGGCCTTGCCAGTGGATTATTTCTGGGACTATCCTCAGTGCTGTTTCGCGGTGCATCCCTCTCACTCGAAGAAGGTTCGTTGTTGATGCGATCGGCATACACGCTGGTTGCTGCAACGGCAATCCAGACTTTTGTTCTCCTTATTTGGTTACGCTGTTTCCAGCCTGGACAAATCAGGCAGACACTAAACAACTGGCAAGCGTGCACCGGTGTGGGTTTTACAGGGTTTATTGCCTCGATTTGCTGGTTTACAGCATTTACTATTACTCATGCTGCTTATGTGCGCGCTTTAGGCCAGATTGAACTTATCTTCACCTTTATGGCCTCGGTGCTGATATTTCGAGAAAAAGTCAGCAAGGCTGAAATCGGCGGAGTAATCCTATTGAGCGCCGCAATCGTGATGCTGGTGCTGGCCAATACGTCCTGAGTGAAATTTCGCCGATCAGGCGTCATGGGATTTATCGGGACGCACAGCGCGCCGGGGCGTATCTGGAAATAACACCTTTTCGTAGTTGGTATTTTCAACCGCCGCTTAAGGATCGTGAATCTGCGGCTAGTGGCTTACGTTGCGCGAAACACCGATCGAGAGAATGATCGCACTGTGATTTTTTATTTAACGACTGTTTTCCCATTAGTTTGTGACTTTTTTGATTCCTGACTTTGGAGCCTTTGGCCTGGTTTTTTCGAAAATGATCTCGTATCTGTAAACAAAAATTGGAAAGAAACTGTGAAACACGGTAGATTATTCGGGCTCCATCTGGAGTGGCTCGTATCACAATAACGAAGAAACTCAGTTGCCCAGAGCCAAGTTCGCCCGAGTGTTGTGGAGTAAGCCGCCGGTCCAGGCCATGGTTGTGAGAGGAGAATGATCGTGAAGATTGAGGAGTTGCTTGAGCGCGCGCGTACGCGGCTTAATCTTGCAGTCGTATACGCCGGCAACAAAACTGATCCGGGAATTGTTATTCATCCGCAGAAAAACAGCCGGGATTGGAAAAGCTACAAACTTGTTGCTGAAAATATCGCACAGACGCTTGAGCACGAAGGTTTCTCTGGGGTTGCAGTGCTGGCAGAAGGTCGTGATCTAGCGGCAGAGTTAGCCCGGTTGAAAATTGATCTGGTTTGGCTAAATACCGGTGGCGTCCAGGGTATTGACCCGATGGCTCACGCCCCATCGTTGCTGGAGATGCTGGGAATCCCCTACGTGGGTCATAGTCCGCTTTCCGCCTCCCTCTTAGACAACAAACACGTTTTCAAAAGTATGTGCCTGGCCGCTGCTTTACCCACAGCCAGGTTTACTGTAATACCTCCAGAATACGAGGAGATTGATCCGACTGATTCAGAGCGCTTTCGCGCGACTTTCGGCAATTACCCAGGACCCTTTGTGGTAAAGCCGGTTACTGGCCGCGCATCAAAAAACGTACATTTTGTCGAGTCAGCCGACCGCCTTAAGGCAGCGGTGGATAAGGTATGCCAGCAGACCGGTCATCTTTGTCTAGTGGAGGAATTTCTTCCGGGGGATGAGTTTGCAATTTCTGTCATGGGCCCGTTAATACGCCAGGCAGGGAAATTCTCAACACTTACCGACGCATTTGCGTTCTCTGCCGTCCAGAGGGTCTTCGAGCCTCTGGAAAAAATATTCACGTCCATGGATGAAAAGCCTATTACACATGAACGGATCAGAATACTGGATGGCCAGCACGACAGAGATGTCGTCGATCGAATGGGACGACTGGCACGAGAGGTGTTTGGGTACTTTAACCTTGATAGTCTGGTTCGGCTCGATATGCGAAGGGCCGCAAACGGTGATCTTTTCTTGCTGGAAGCCAACCCTAAGCCAGACCTTAGACGACCCACAGATACGATCGCGAGTATCACCTGCTCAGCTCTCGATCATCATGGCCTGTCATATCAAGATCTGATTATGTCGATTTTTGCAGAGCGCCTCGTTCAACTAACACAAATAAGTCGCGGGGAGTCGCCCATCTCGAGTAAATTGGTCGAATCTGCAGCGCCGCTGGCCGTTGCTACCTGAGCCGTGGCTGATCCGTGTCGAGGTTGGCCGAACTGTGTCACTACCCGTTCCCGCTGTATCAGGAGGAGCCAAAGAACTTAATGATTAATTTACCCTTAAAGACAGAGGCCTGAAAATGAACCCGAGAACATATCGAGCATATATCGAACGGTTGAAGGCTTCGTTATCGCCTGGGGTAATCGCACTGACCTCATTACTGCTTCTGGGCTATGTGGGGTTAGGTGAAACCCTGCGGTCTTACCCTGCCCTGCAACACGATCGACTCGTAGCGCAAGGTGAGGTTGTGCAAACTGAGATCAACACCTTCCTTCAGGCTGGGCTGCCGCTGCGTCAATTTGTTGGTTTTGAAACACTCGCAGCCCCCCTGATTAGTTCAGATAAATACCTGCGGAGCATTGTTGTTTCAGACCTGCTGGGTAATGCCTTATTTGCCCGTACAGCCCAAGATGTAGAGCCGATAAAGCCTGTTGCAGGACAGCCACTGCCCGTCAGATCTTTGGAGGGGACCCCTCCACCGGACTTCACCATTCAGGAGACACCGGAGCATTTTATCGCGGTGTTACCGCTGCAGAACAAATTTGAGACGGTGGGCTTCCTGTCGGTTTCTCTGGATAGGGTCCAGATTCTGTCGCAGGTGAAGGATAGGTTCAAAAATGTTTTCCTGATCATGCTGGGATTAGCGGGGGTAGTTCTACTGGGCGCATTCCTCCTTCATGGTTTTCGATTTGCTGTTGCTGGGCGTTGGATTCAGCCGTTCTTTGCTCTGATTTTCATCGTTGCAGCAGCTGTTGTCACTACTGTCACAGTACAGATCTATTCCCACGGGGTACAGGCGAAAGCATCTGCACTGACCGATTCGTTATCGGCGAGAGTGGGTGCGATCTTCGATTTGGGCCTCGACTTGAAAGATATCAGTGGCGTCGACCATGCCCTAATTGAATACCATCACCGAAACCCTGAACTCGACTCGGTCGCACTCACCTTAGATGGGCAGGTCGCCTATCATACTAACAGCGCACTGATTGGGCAGCGCTGGACTGAGCCGGAGAACTGTTTTGTCTATCGACAAGGCATGACAGCGGGCAACGTAGAAGCAGGCGAGAACCAGGTCAGTCTGATACTCGCCGTCCCCAAGAAAGTGGTTTACCTACGCGTCGCCAGGAACGTAAAGAACTTTGCTGTGCTTTTCCTCGCCACGGTCTTTTTGACGGCTCTGTTTTTCAAATTGAGTGCCGTGTTGGCAGAAAGGCGTAAGAAAAAAGAAATGGCGGAGATGGCCACAACGGTTACTGACGCCACCGAACTGGCAGCATTACGTGAGCTCGAATTCGATAGCGAGAGCTCGATGAATTTTAGACTAGCCCTTCTGACGCCATTGTTTTTCGTCGCGGTTTTCCTGGAGGCGATGAATGCATCCTTTCTGCCTCAACTGATTCGGGAAATATCGGTGCTTTCGGGGCTAGGAGCTGGGTTNACCGCCAAAGTCTTTATTTTATTTTTCCTCGCCTTTGCTCTGACACTTATCCCGGCAGGCAAATACGCTGAGACCCGNGGTTCCCGCGGACTCCTGCTCACGGGTAGTTTNCTTACTGCGATAGCACAACTTCTGCTTGCATTCATTGAACCCGCCAGCNGCTGGGTCCAGGCGAATTTTGGGTTTGGCGCTATTGAAATCCTGTGTCTGGCCAGGGTGCTTTCCGGCATAGGTCAGGGATTCCTGCTGATCGGGACGCAATCGTTCATTCTCGAGAATTCTGTAAAAAGCAAGCGTACCCAGGGAAACAACATCATCGTCTACGGCTTCAATGGAGGCATTATTTCCGGGGCTGCTATCGGCGCGTTGCTGGCAGTCTATCTCGGATACGCCGGGGTATTTTTGGTTGCCGGGATAATCGGACTGCTGTGCGTAATATATGTTCTTGTATTCCTGCCCGGGCGACAGTTAGCAGAAGATCAAGCGAGTGAGGAAGAGGCAGAGCGCGATCGCGGTGGATTGAGACTGTACTTTTCCGGCTATGCAGACATTGTTCACATCTTCCGCGATCTTAAGTTTGTTAACACTATTGTCTCCGTCGGTATCCCGACCAAGGCTATTCTCACCGGCGTCACTATTTTTGCCATTCCTCTCATATTGACGGAACTGGGCTATGCAGCCGATGACATTGGGCAGATCATTATGGTTTATGGTCTTGGCGTCGTGGTGGCGTCTCAACTCATAGCAAAATATGTCGATAGAACCGGAGCTAGCACCAATGTGCTTTTCGCCGGTGTTGTGCTTAGCTCGATTGGTTTGATGCTGATCGGTGTGATGATGGACGCGTCAGCGCTGCTGAATGAGGCCACTGGTATCAACACCCAGAATTTTGGAACCTGGATAGAGGTTGGAACTTTAATGTTCGGTGTTGCTTTATTGGGAATTGCTCATGGATTTATTAATGCCCCAGTGCTAACCCACGTGGCTGATGCAGCCGTTTCCCAGAAAATTGGCCTCGCGCCCTCTACAGCTATGTATCGATTTCTGGAAAGACTGGGCCACGTCGCAGGGCCGTTGGTGGTCGCACAATTTCTTATATGGTTCGGCTCTAAGCCCAGCACGTTGATGTACCTTGCATTGGCTATCTTGATTCTCGGCCTTATATTCCGCATCGTGTCTTTCTCAACAAATTCTTCAGTGCAAAAGCAGGCAAGCTAAGGAAAGGTTATGACAGAATCAGATACCAACGGCACCGCCGTCGTTATTCCGTTACCGAACTACAGGAGATAGATATGTTTAGTTTTGCGAAAAGCACTGTCTCTAGAAGGCGCTCATTTTTCCCGTTACCCCTTTATGTGCTACCTGTGCTGGTGTCACTGCAATTTCTGGCTGGCCTGGCGTTAGCCGATGCCGGTAAAGAGCGCGTGGCAATTGCGCCATGGCTGAAAGTCACAGCTGAAGTGACACACTCTTGGAAATCGCAATCGCCTTCACCGGAAAGGGTAAGCTTTACCGCTATTGACCCAGTCGCATCGACAGGAACATCGACTGATCTAGTAAATGATAAGAAAGTCCTCTTTGTATTTCCCAAAAAATCATCTGCCTATGACACCGCGTTGAGCACAAGTTTGCGGGTGTTGGCCGACCGCCAATTGTTTCCCTACGTTGAAGTGGTGTTGATGGAGAAAGATTCGGCGAAAAGACTCGAGGTATTCAAGGAAGCAGAATCAAGGGGATTTGACCTGATCTTTGCTACCGGATCATCTTCTGCAAAGTTTGCATACAAGCATTATTCAGGTGGGGATATACCGGTCGTGACCATATGTGCCAAGGATCCTGTCATGCTGGGACAAATGCCTAACTATGATGTCGGGAGCAAAACCAATATTGCATTTACTTCGTTGAATGTTCCGGTTGGCCTCCAGGGCCGATACCTGATGACACTAAAGCCACGGTTGCGCAACATTGCAGTCCTATTTGCCAATGAAAACAAAAGCGCAATAAAAACCCAGTATGAGCCCTTGCTCAGTTGGGGTAAAGAAAATGGGGTGAACATCATTGGCGCGGGTGTCAGTCAGAAAAATGCTGCTGCTGAGTTAGCCGAAACGGTCCCACAGGCAGTCGATCAAATGCGCTCCTCAGATGCGTCTTTGGAAAATAGTATTTTCTGGATAACAGGAAGTACCTCTGTATTCAGAGAGATCGACACCATCAATGCCCATGCTAGTACCGTTCCGGTGCTTAGCGTGGTTCCGGATGTAGTGCAGGCCGGACAAGGAACAGCAGTTATGTCAATCGGCGTAGGCTTTGAGAGCAATGCTCAACTGGCGGCGATCTATGGCATCAATGTCCTGACCGAAAAACGCAAGGTGGGCGAATTGCCTGTTGGATTGGTTGAACCACCGGATATAGCGATCAGTTTCCTTAAGGCCCGCCAGATCGGGATGAAAGTGCCATTTTCTTTTTTGGAAAGGGCTTCTACCGTGTACGGCCATTCCGGACAACTCGCCCGCAGTAAAGGAAAAAACCTGGTGGCCAGCAACAACTGATATCAACGCGGATCATGAAGCGTCGATCCAGGCAGGACGCTCACTCCCCGATCATGTTCTCCCCTCATCGTGACTAATATTTACGAGCATAACCCGGTAGCCGGGCCACTAAGTTCCGCTCAGAAAGAGGACGCCTCGAGGCAGAATAACGCCAGAGGAGGATTGAGTCTGCAGAAGTTGTTTTTGCTGTTTTCTGTTATCACGATCTTGATTACAGCGATTGTTATCTTTGTTCCTTTCAATTCAACAGCACGCGAGAACATCGATAACCTGGCGCGAAAGGTAAATGCCGAAACTGTTTTACGTGTCGCCACAGAGGTATCCAGTCTTTTGCAATCGGCAGAATCGGTACAGGACTCGTTGTATCAGATGTTCGTTTCATCCCCCGAACTGATGTCTAATATCTATCGTCGAGAAGGCATTTTCTTTTCCATTCTCAAATCGAACCCATCTTTTTCTTGGATTAGTTTTGGCATGCCAAATGGTGATTTCTTCGGCGTGCAAAGAGCGGACCCAACCAACTACCGGATTGTGGACAGCCGCCATTCTCAGCGTGGACGGGACTTGCGCAATACGGAGAAATATCTATATGCCAACGGAGAATACATATCCGTTGGCCACCAGCTGACCGAAAAGAAATACGACGCCACCCAGAGGCCATGGTACAAACGCGCAGTTTCGGACCCAGGCGCAACAATCTGGACTGATCTTTATGTGTTCTCGACCAGCGGTAAGCCGGGCCTGAACACAGCGAAGGCCCTACCCTCTTCGGACTCATCTTCGCCCTCTGGCGTGCTGAGTATCGCGCTGGAGCTGGAGCGACTTTCGACGTTTCTCGCTGCCGTGTTCAATCCGACGGCCGACTCTGCCGCCCTGCGCGAAGGGACCGGGTTTATCATGACCGCCAATGGCAAGATGGTTGCGTTCCCCGACCGCGACCAGATAGTGATGGCGCCTGAAACACCCGGAGGACGCCCCAAACCCCGCTTGATCAGTGAGGCCACCGACCCCTATCTGGCTCTGGTGGCCGGCGCGCTTGCAGATGGGAAACTATCGATTGAGCATCTGGAGAAACCGACTACCGCATTGATTGCCGACAAAAGCGATACCCGGCGAGCCTTTTATATCACTCTAGCCCCCGATGATCGGCTTGATTGGGTGATCGGCACGATCATACCGGCCAGTGTGTTTCTTAAAACAATCGACAAAAACAACCAGATCTTGCTGATCGTGCTGGGTGTAATGCTGTTGATTCTCTCGGCGCTCTCAATCCTTGCGGCGCGGCTCCTCTTTGTTGGCCCGTTGCGTAAAATGGTCGACCAGATGGGGGCGATAGAACAGTTTCGCCTGCAAGATGTGGAAAAGGTTCCCAGTGTTGTATCGGAGTTGAAATATCTATCGAGTTCGCTCGAACAAATGAGAACGGGCCTTGAATCTTTCGGCCGATATTTGCCTCGGGAACTGCTGCCGGAACTCCTTAAGAATGACCAGATAGCGGCTATTGGCGGGGAGCGCCGGACTTTAACGGTCATGTTTTCGGATATTGCTAACTTCACGACCATCTCAGAAAAACTGGGATATGGACTGGCTCAGCACCTTGCGAATTACTTTGAAGCGATGTCAGTAAGAATTGCCACCCATAACGGAGTAATTGATAAATACATTGGCGATGCGATTATGGCCTTCTGGGGCGCACCAACACCAAACGAGAATCATGCCGCCGATGCCTGCGCTGCCGCAGTGAGTTGCCGCGATGAACTCACAAAAATGAGTCAAACTGCCACGGGTGACGATGTCGTTTTTTCCGCCCGTTTCGGCATCAGCACTGGTCGAATGCTGGTGGGCAACTTTGGATCGAACAATCGTCTTTCCTATACTGTCATTGGGGACCCAGTTAACCTGTCATCTCGGCTCGAAGGATTGAATAAACAGTACAACACTTCGATTCTTATCGGACCCACCACATATCAGTTTGCCCGGTACGATATTGTCGCCCGGCGGTTGGACCAGGTGGTCGTCAAAGGCAAAACTGAAGCGGTCGATGTCTACGAACTGCTTGAAATGCATGACGGCTGGGGGCCGCCAAACATCCCGGAGTGGGTGTTGACCTACGAAAGGGGGCTCGCGGCGTTTCTCGTTAGGGATTTCACCAAAGCAATAGAATACTTCAACAAGGCCAACGACCTTAGGCCAGGCGGAGATTCGCCCTCCGAGGTGATGGTGGAGCGATGTCAAGCGGCGTTGCATGAGTTGTCAAAAGAAAGATTGATTGCAAACCTGAGCGCGGAAAAGCCACAGGGCCAGCAAACGGGAGTCGCAGAATTGGAATCGCCAGACGCGCCTGCGGGCGACCAGGGTACGATCACACCAGAGGAGTGAGTTTTCCCAAAGGACGACTACTACTGTACCCGTACTGATTGAATCGATCTGATTATGGCCTCAGGGTAGCGTGTTGCGGGGCCTCCACGCCGTCTTGAAACACAGTCCAATCAATTATTGCAATCGCACTTCCTCTATCAGATGGCATCCTGCCCGGATCCGGCACATTAAAGCCATAATAACCTAACAGTATTTTTCACGAATCCGCAGGCACCCAAAGAAGAGAACGTAGGATCTCTATTTAATTCTGATCAAACGCCCGCAAGATTGTCCAAAATGTTGCCTTCCCCTTTTCGTGTTTAGCAAAAACCATAACGGTCGACGGGCCGGCGTTTTGATCGGTGACACTATGGGTTGCGCACATAACTTTATCGTCTTCGTAAATCATCTTGAAGTCACCAATGCGAAGGTCGCCTTTTGTAGACCAGTCCAAAGTCTCCGATCTTGAATCCCTCTCATCATTCGAATCCATAAATTCGAAATCCTGCGCAAGATATGCACCAAGGTGATCCGGATTTTTAGTCTCCATTGTTTTGTCCCACGCCTGCAGGATAGTCTCAACTAAGGCCATTGTTTTCTCCTAAGTTCTGAGCAGTTTTTCCAATTTACTCTAAGAGGCTCAATTTTGCAGAAGTATTGACTATTGCAGGTTTACAAAAGTTCACGGGTGCTAAGTGGCAGTATGCATTTAAGGGTGCATAGCTCGGTTAGCGGGTTGAGATTCACTATTTTCCAAGAGCGGATTCATGCAGTGACTGAGGGCCCTGCTTCCCACCCGCCCTTTTATTCTTGGTGCACGGGTTGCATCCTTTCTGGGCGATCAGATCTGCAGGAGGGGTGGCTGGCATATATCAGCGCCCACACTTACCCTGACAGGAGAGTCGCTGACGGAAAATAAACCCAGGAAAACCCTGCCCTCATCAGGTCTTTGAACAAAACGCTGGATTGACGGCCTGCTGTATTTTGTGCCTTACTCGAGGTCAGCTCAAAGAAACTCAACCTGCAGATAACAGTATGAACGACTTAAAAGACGTCCCCCTTAATGAGCGCTACTTCGAAGACTACCGGGAAGGTGAAGTGCTCGAATGTGGTCCAATTATTGTCGAGCGTGAGGAGGTCATGGCTTTTGCCCGCCGTTACGACCCGCAGGCATTTCATATAGACCCCACCGCCGCGGCACAATCTATTTTTGGTGGCCTTATCGCAAGCGGCTGGCACACGGCTGCACTGATGATGCGGCTATTGGTTGATAACTATATCTCGCATGTGGCGAGCCTTTCTTCTCCTGGGGTGGATGAGCTGCGCTGGCTGGCTCCAGTTCGCCCGGGTGATGCCCTATCGGTACGGGCCCGAGCCATCGAAGCACGGGTTTCACGCTCCAAACCGGACCGCGGCATCGTCCGTACCCAGGTTGAGGTACTCAATCAGGAACACACCGTGGTCATGTCACTGCTGGCGACCAATCTGATTGCCTGTCGACCTGGACCTAACAGCTCGTGAGCCTGCTTTAGCGAGCCCCCTTACTTAGATGACCAACTAGCCTTAGATTGTACGACCCAGCTCCGTCAGGCTAACCGTACAAAAGGTCCGCCCATCAAAACGGCTCTGGCGATATCCGCACAACCACTTTGCCGAAATTATCGCCATTGAGCAGCCCGATCAAGGCTTGAGGTGCAGACCCCAATCCTTCAACAACATCCTCGTGATATCTCAACTGCCCATCCTGCAGCCAGCCTGCCATCATCTGGAGGGCCTCTGCCTCCTGAGAAGCGAAATCCCAGACGATAAAACCCCGCAGGGTCAACCGCTTGGTGAGAATGCTCCGCAAAATAAGCGGCGTTAGGTTCGGCCCCGGCGGCAGTTCGGTACTGTTGTAGTGCGCGATCATGCCGCACACGGGGATCCGGGCAAACTCATTTAAAAGCGGTAACACCGCGTCAAATACTTTGCCCCCGACATTCTCAAAATAGACATCAATTCCATCAGGGCAGACTGCTCGCAGTTGCTCTGCGAAATCGGGATCGCGGTGGTTTAGGCACACATCGAAGCCGAACTCCTCAGTGGCAAACCGACATTTTTCTGAGGAACCGGCAACACCTACTGATCGTGCCCCCTTGATGCGGGCAATCTGGCCCACCGCCGACCCCACGGCACCTGATGCCGCCGCCACCACCAAGGTTTCTTTGGGCTGTGGCTTACCAATATTAAGCAATCCGGTATACGCGGTGACTCCAGGCATCCCAAGGACGCCGACAGCGGTTGAGATTGGGCCCCATGCAGGATCAACCTTGCGCACCTTAACCCCAGGAACCGTAAAGTACTCCTGCCACCCCCCGGGGCCGACAACGATGTCTCCTATGGCAAGGCCTTCGTGTTGAGACTCCAGCACCTGACCGACGGTGCCCCCCTCCATCACGCTGCCGACCTCTACAGGCTTGGCATAAGATTTGCCGGCATTCATCCGACCCCGCATGTAAGGATCGAGTGAGAGATAAATCGTGCGACACAAGACCTCTCCCACCTCTGGCGAACGAGCGGATGTCTCGACCTCTTCGAAATCCTCCGGTTTGGGCTCACCTTTTGGACGCGCCGCCAACAGAATTTGATGGTTAGTTAGGTTTAACATGTTTTCCTATTACAAGTAATTGTTATTACGGTAAAGCTTGACGTGCTGATCAGGTTATCGCGATAGACTGCTGGATTACCATTGGGGCGAAAATACTTAAGGCGTGCCGACGCTCCTCCACGGCTATGATTCCCAGTTTAGGCATAACCATCTTCCTAATGCCCCTGGTGATCTTGACCGCATCACTGAAAGATGGAGTCAGTGATAGCAGTTCAGTCTGCAACACAATTGGCGTTATTAACGCAGCCATCCGGCATGACCGTGTCGCAAAACAGCGCGTTCCCGATATTTCTTGAGCCGGCCAAGACCGCATCCTTCAAATTTGCGCCGGTGAAATCGACGCCTTTGAGATCTGCCCAGGTAAATGTCGCTCCAGCAAGTTCCGTGTAACTCAAGTCTGCGTTCTTAAGGTCAGCCCGCATGAGATTGACTTCAGTCAGGTTCGCTCCGCTTAAGTTTGCATTCGCCAGTGTTTTATAACTGAGGTCGGCTGAGGGGAGTTCGCAAGCAGAACACGAGCCGGTCTTGACGAGTTGGGTTCGGGCCTCCAGGTAAGGCACCTGCGTATCCCACTGGTGGGCAGACGCCACGCGCGCCACCGCCACAACCCCGATCAGGCCAACGACGAAAAAAATGGATTTCACCAGAATATCTCCTACGGCTCGACTGCCCACCGTTTCAAGTCATTCTACCGCGGAACAATCTCAGTTCAACCTTAAACCACCAAGGAGGCGTGCCTCAAAGGTACCCCGAAAGAGTCAAACCGCGTGTTTCGGTTAAACTGGCGCGTGTTCCCTTTAGTGCAAATGAAGTGAAAGAAGCAGTAACCGTGGGGTATTTTGATCACTCTTATTTCAACCACAAACTATGGCATTCAAAAAATCCACCGCCTGGCTTAAGGAAACAGCACTGTTCTCTGAACGTTTCAATTCGGCATGGTTGGTCATAGGTATGGCCCTCTGCGCTTTATGCCTGGGACTGACGGTGTACTATTCTCTGGTATGAACGCGCAAACCAACCGTACTGCGTGGCATCGTTTGGGAGCAACAGAACCCCTTGCGAGCGCAGCGGCCCTAGCAAGAGAGCGCTACCGCAAGGATAACCCTCGAAGCCTGAAGATCTTCAATGACGCCCTTCAGGCGCTTCCCGGTGCTAACACCCGAACCGTGCTGCACTATTCGCCCTTCCCCGTTGCCATTGCGCGCGCCCAAGGTGCCCAGATCGAAGACGCGGATGGACACGACTACCAGGATTTTCTCGGGGAATACACCGCCGGATTATACGGACACCGCCATCCTGTCATTATCAATGCCATCTCCCAGGCGCTTGAACGCGGCCTGACATTGGGCGGCCCTGGTTTGAAGGAATCAAGGCTGGCTCGCTTAATGTGTGACCGATTTAAAGCGCTTGAGCGATTGCGGTTCTGCAACTCTGGCACCGAAGCAAACGTGCTGGCACTCAGCAGTGCAAGAGCTTTCAGTGGACGCAGCGATATTCTCGTTGTGGATGGCAGTTACCATGGGGGGGTATTGAGTTACGCAGGTCAAAGCCCCCTGAACCTACCTTTTCCCACTCATCGAATCAGATTCAACGATGCTGATACCGCCGTACAAAAAATTACCGAGCTAGACGTACAACTTGCCGCCATCATCGTTGAGCCTATGATCGGGGCTGGTGGCTGCATACCAGCGCAACCCGAATTCTTACAGGCGTTACGTACTGCAAGCGAAAAGACTGGCGCCCTGCTCATATTTGACGAGGTGATGACATCACGTCTGGGCGCAAGCGGCCTACATGGTCGACTGGATATCTGTCCAGACCTGGTCACTTTCGGCAAATACCTCGGGGGGGGTTTGAGCTTTGGTGCATTCGGCGGGCGGGCTGACATTCTTGATCGATTTGACCCACGCCTGCCTGACGCCTGGCCTCATGCGGGCACATTCAACAACAACACACTCAGCATGTCCGCCGGCTTTGCCGGATTAAATGACGTCTTCACGGCCGAGGTATCGGAGGCGTTTTTTGAGTACGGAGAGAATTTTAGAAAACGGCTCTCGGCTTCTCTTCGCGCACTGCAATTACCCCTTCACCTAACGGGAATGGGATCAATGATGGCAATTCATTTCTGCGACCAGTCACCGACTGCGCCATATCCCGGCAACAGCGTCCCGCCAGACCTTTATGAACTGGTACATCTCAAGATGATGGCTGCAGGCCAGTTCTATGCCCGGCGGGGGATGATCAATCTTTCATTACCCATGACAGAGCCCATGCTAGGGCGATTTGAAGAAGCACTGATAGCAACGCTGGGCGAGTGCGCTGATCATATTGAACAATCGGTCACCGATTAGAACCAAAACGCCCCGCTGAGCGGGGCGCCGTGATGGGCTGTCACAGTGTACGCTGTCACCGGACAGGGTGCCTTCCTTATTTCGGAAGATTGCCTCCGACATACACGCAGACACCAAAGTTCACTGTGACAAATCCTATATCACTAGACATTGGATCACCCCCTTTTTTTTCTGGCCTATGGGAGTTCCAGTGTATCGCCCTCAACGCGCAAGAGCAAACCCACAGAACTTCGGCCTGCCTTACCCATAATGCTCACGTAAAAGCTTCTTGTCGATCTTTCCCACACTGGTTTTAGGGATCGAGTCCACGAACTCGATAGACTGTGGTATGGCCCAGCCGCTGATTCGCCCCTCATCCGCGGCCTGCGAAAACTTCGCGATGATCGCGCCGCTATCAGTTCCCTCCTGGCTGGCCACAACGAGCACCAGTGGACGTTCTCCCCATTTTTCATCCGCAATTCCAATGGCAGCCGCTTCGCTTACCCCGCTACAGGCCAACGCAATATCCTCAAGTTCCAGGGATGAAATCCACTCACCACCACTCTTTATGACATCTTTAAGTCGATCGGTAATTTTCAGGTAACCTGCCCCATCTAACTGACCGATATCCCCGGTATGCAGATAGCCGTTTTTCCAAAGCGCTTCGGAGCGCTCAGGATCAGTTAAATAACCCTGGGTGAGCCAGGGCGCCCGCACCGCCACCTCGCCGGCATTTTTGCCATCTGCCGGCAATTCGTTAAAGTCCGGGTCAACAATCTTCAGATCGACCAGTGGGATCGTGCGACCCGCCTTGCAGCGTGTTTCAAGGGACTTTGCGCCATTGACCCCATCCCGCTCTGGTGTGAGGTGGGCCAGGGTCAATACCGGGCCGGTCTCAGACATTCCGTAACCCCCAAAAATATCGATGCCCAGATCCAATGCACGCTGGGCAAGTGCCGGCGGTAATGCTGAACCCCCAATAATGACTTTCCAGCGGCTAAGATCGATCTGCTCTGCCAGGGGGTCACTTAGTAACATGTGCAGAATCGTCGGGACACAATGCGAGAAAGTGACCCCTTCGCGATCAATCAGCGAAAGCAGTTTTGCAGGTTCATAACGACCTGGATATACCTGTTTAATCCCCAGCAATGTTGCGACATATGGGATACCCCAGGCATGCACATGGAACATGGGCGTAATCGGCATATAGACATCAGCCTCGTGCAGCCGCCCTTGATCCGCGGGGCTCGAGAGTGCAACTCCCACGGCAAGCGTGTGTAACACGATCTGCCGTTGACTGAAGTACACGCCTTTTGGGTTGCCCGTAGTGCCTGTGGTGTAAAAAGTCGTGGCACGGATACGCTCATCGAAGTCTCGCATCGCGTGCTGGGTTGATTCTTTTTGTAATAGCGATTCGTACTCACCACAAAGAGGCAAGTCGAATTCTTCCGGGGCAGGCACACTGGTGTCTTCTGCAAGGCGAATCCAGTTGCGCACAGCAGGTAATTGCGGTGCCAGAGTCGCAGCCAAGGGCAGGAAATCATCGTGCACCAAAACGACGACGTCGGTCGCATGATTCATCGTGTACAGAATCTGCTCTGGTGCGAGTCGTATATTAATCGTGTGTAGTACCGCTCCAATCATCGGAACCGCGAAAAAACATTCAAGGTAACGGTGGCTGTCCCAGTCCATCACGGCTACGGTATCGCCCGGGGTTACCCCCAACTCCACTAGCGCGTTAGCCAGACGGTGGATGCGGTCACAAAACGTCCGGTATTCCAATCGGCAATGCTCTGCGTAGACAATATGCTGCTCAGGCTGACGCACCTCAAGGGTGGACAATAAATGACCAATTAGCAGCGGATAATCGTAGGCCGAGGGTGTCCGCGGTATATTGAACTCCTCCATTTGCGATATCTCCTTAGCGCTCTGGGCTATACAGGGTGGCTTCTCTGGGCTATGACCCGGGCTATGGCGCCTACCCCGCGCCCAACCTATCTTTCTTTTCATCTGGCAAAAACAAAAGGCGACGAGCCACAGCCACTTCGCCTGCGTCTGGGCCATTATGCCAAAGTTGTCCAGAACTGCCGGGGGCGGGTGCCACGCGGTTAACTATGCTCAGCGTGGTACCGAGACGCGGCTGTCATAGCGCAGCCCGATAGTACGGCGCATTCTCGTTATGTTACCCACCGAGTGGAACGGGCGCTTGAAACCAGGCGCGATGCCCGGGGCGCCCATCAGCAACAACTCGCCAGGATTAAAGGGCACCGTTCGCGCTTCCAGCTCTTCCCGATCAGAATGAATCCTGAAATCCCCGTCGCCGCTTAACAGCAGGATCGCCACCACTGCCTCGTAAGCAATATGATCCCGGTGAGCACTGATTCCATGACACCCAGGAGGATAACGTTGCGCGATAAGGTCGTTAATCGTGTACCGCGTAACCAGCCCCACCTCACAGGCCTGCTGCCTCAGCACCGGCTGGATGATTTCCCTAAGGGAACGGGCAAGGTTCCAGAAGCAGTGCCTGGGGGGGATCGCATAATCAAGTTCAAAGTCCTGGTATACCGCTGCCTTGTATCCGGTGACCGGAGTTGCACGGCGGTACACGAGCTGATCGGCCATCCTCACCAGGGTGCTGCACTCCTTGGCTGAAAGGCACTTAACCGAAATCGCGGGCCACTTCGCCAGACGCGACACGGCCAGAGACAATTCCCTGTCATCTAATAGGTGAAAAGGCATAGGGCATCAAAATTGATGATCTAACTTACCTCAGCATACGCTACTTTTTAAAGACCCCGGGTTTACGAAGCCGGCATTGGTCTGTACAAACCCGAAGGTACAATCATTCACCCGATCGCTACTGCGGCGGCAACTGATGCAGATCAGCGGAGACCTGCATAATTAGGAGATCAGACAGCAAACTGGAGGGAAATGATGGTCGCTAACGGCAGCGTCGATTAGAATTCAACCTGGTTCTCCCATCCAGGCCGATGCTTCACCCAGCGGTAAGCGGGCCGGTTATCTGTTTCATACGCAATGCACCGGCTCCCTCGACACACCGACCTCGACATTCTCAACCTATGGACAGTCACATTGAATTGACCTGGCGCGCTCGTTTCCACCGCCTCGGTTCGCCTCCTGCTGTCTACCGGTTGGCCAGTAAATTACTTCCCTGGGCCAGCGCGCTGTGTGGATTATGTTTCGCCGTGGGACTGTACAGTGGTCTGGTGCTGGCCCCGACGGACTACCAGCAGGGAGAAAGTTACCGGATCATTTATATCCATGTACCTGCCGCATGGATGTCCATGTTTGTCTATGTTGTTCTCGCCGTGAGCGGCGGCATCGGGCTCATTTGGCGGATGAAACTCGCAGAAGCTGTGGCGCGGATTAGCGCCCCGGTTGGAGCGGTATACACCTTTCTGGCGTTACTGACCGGCTCGTTATGGGGAAAACCCATGTGGGGAACCTGGTGGATCTGGGATGCCAGGCTGACCTCTGAACTTATCCTGCTGTTTCTTTACCTTGGCTACATGGCACTACAGGCTGCCATCGACGACCGCCGTACCGCGGCCCGTGCCGGCGCCGTACTCGCCCTGGTGGGTGTGATCAATCTGCCGATCATCCATTATTCAGTGGAGTGGTGGAATACGCTCCATCAGGGGCCCACCGTCACTAAGTTTGATCAACCTTCTATCGCGCTGAGCATGCTGGTTCCCCTATTGCTGATGGCGCTGGCTTTCCAGCTGCACTTTCTGGTAGCACTGCTCGCACGAATCCGTGTAGAGATCCTCGACACTGAACGACGCACTGCATGGGTCGCAGACCTGTTAGCCGGGGATCCTCATGTCTGAATTTCTCACCATGGGGGGGTATGCCCTGTTTGTCTGGCCAGCCTATGGGATTACTGCCCTGGCGCTCACCCTGACCGTCGCCCTGCCCTTACGCCGCCACCGTCAACTGATCCGTGAACTGCGGCTGATGGCAGTTCAGCGTAACCGGGAGACACATAAGTGAGACCTAAGCGCCGCCAACGGATGATCCTGGTCGGTCTGCTGTTGCTGGGTGTGGCGCTTGCGGCGACGTTAGCAATGCTGGCGCTTAGGGAAAACATCAACCTCTTCTTCAGCCCCAGTCAGGTCGTCTCAGGAGAAGCGCCACACAATACGCCGTTTCGCCTTGGAGGTATGGTGGTAGCGGGCAGTGTGCAACGTGCCAGCGAAGGGTTACAGGTCCGTTTTGACCTGACCGACACCGCCCAATCGGTCACCGTTACCTATAACGGCATCCTTCCTGATCTGTTCCGGGAAGGTCAGGGGATTGTGGCCCAGGGCAAGCTCGATCAACGGGGGGTTTTTTCTGCGACCCAGGTACTGGCCAAGCATGATGAGAATTACATGCCGCCCGAAGTGCATGATGCACTCCAGAAAGCCCAGGCTATGGGTGTAAAGTGATACCAGAGATCGGCCTTTTCGCACTGATATTGGCGCTGCTTACGGCCGTGGTACAAGGTGTTCTGCCGATTGCGGGTGCCAGTTGGGGTATTCCCGCCTGGGTGGCCCTGGCGAGACCGGCGGCAATGACTCAGTTATTGTTTATCGCTATTGCATACGGCTGCCTGACGAGCGCATTCATTACCCATGATTTCAGTGTCAGTTATGTCGCGCATCATTCCAACTCGCGCCTACCGCTTATCTACCTGATCTCCGGGGTCTGGGGTGCTCATGAGGGCTCTTTGTTGTTATGGGCTGTGATTCTGGCTTTATGGTCGGGCGCGGTCGCCTGGTTCAGTCGCAGCGTTCCGGAACGCATGGTGGCTCGGGTTCTCGGGGTCATGGGCCTGGTCAGCGTGGGTTTTTTGCTCTTTATTCTGCTGACCTCTAACCCTTTTGAGCGCCTGTTTCCTGTGCCGCTCGACGGGGGAGACCTTAATCCGTTACTTCAGGACCCAGGGCTTGCGATACACCCCCCCATGCTCTACATGGGGTATGTGGGATTTTCGGTCGCTTTCGCTTTTGCGATTGCAGCGCTGCTGGGCGGCCGACTCGATTCCGCCTGGGCCCGCTGGTCGCGGCCCTGGACACTCGCCGCTTGGGCATTTTTGACAGCGGGCATCGCACTGGGGAGCTGGTGGGCCTACTATGAGCTGGGCTGGGGCGGCTGGTGGTTCTGGGATCCCGTTGAAAATGCTTCTTTCATGCCCTGGCTCGTCGGCACCGCCCTGATTCACTCTCTGGCCGCCACTGAGAAAAGGGGTGTTTTTAAAGCCTGGACCGTTCTGCTCGCAGTGTTTGGTTTCTCGTTATCTCTGCTGGGCACTTTTCTGGTCCGCTCAGGCGTGCTGACATCAGTCCATGCCTTCGCAACCGACCCTGCCCGGGGGCTCTTTATCCTGATTTTCCTTGGCCTGGTCATCGGCGGATCGCTCGTGCTCTACGCCTGGCGGGCCCCTGCCATCCGCAGCAGCGGGGGCTTCGAGACGGTCTCTCGCGAGGCCGGACTGTTACTGAACAACGTTCTGCTGGTAGTCGCGGCAGCTACGATTCTGCTGGGCACCCTTTACCCCTTAGTGATCGATGCGCTGGGTCTGGGCAAGATCTCGGTAGGGCCGCCCTACTTTAATGCGGTGTTTATCCCGCTCAGTGCACCACTGGCGTTACTGGTTGGCCTGGGGGCATTGTTACGCTGGAAAAAGGATCGTGCCTTTCGAGTGCTCGGTGCCTTGGGTCCGCTGTTTCTTATCTCAACGGTTCTGGGGCTTGCCTGGCCTTTGAGCATGGATCACTACAGTATCGGCGCCGCAGTGGGCGCCACCCTTGGCCTATGGACTATCCTGAGCGCAGCTTACGGCCTATGGGCCCGAACTCGACGCAAAAGCCGATGGTTATCCCTGGTCAAGACACCCCGGGCGGTCTGGGGGATGACCCTGGCCCACCTGGGACTGGGCATCTTCGTCATTGGCGTGAGCTTCAGTTCGGCCTATTCAGTCGAAAAGGATCTGCGGATGGCACCGGGCGATGTATACCAGATTGGCAAATACGGCTATCGCTTCGATGGGGTCAAGAAAACTGCTGGGCCGAATTACCTCTCCCAGGTGGGCACGGTGACAGTGACCGCAAACAATCGGACGGAGGCATCCCTTAATCCGGAAAAACGGGTGTATCTGGTACAGCGGATGCCCATGACCGAAGCCGGCATAGACGCCGGGTTAACTCGCGATCTCTATGTCGCCCTGGGGGAGCCCCTCGACGATAACATGAGTTGGTCCGTTCGACTTTATTACAAACCGTATGTCCGCTGGATCTGGCTGGGCCCCCTAATTATGGTCCTTGGCGGAGGGCTGTCTGCCACAGATAAACGCTATCGGACGCTCGCGCGACAAAAAACATCCGTCGTCGGATCGCAGGGCACTCAGGCGTCTGCCTGATTCACGCATGTCTCGCTTATGGCTCAGTCTCCTGGTCGTGGTGGCAGTGCAATTGGGCGCCCTAAGGCCCAGTCTTGCGGCAATTGAAACCCTCGAATTCTCCGGCCCCAAGCAGGAACAGCGCTATCAGTCGATGATCAATCAACTGCGGTGCCTGGTTTGCCAGAATCAGAACCTGGCAGACTCAAACGCAGAACTTGCAAAAGATCTGAGGACCAAAACCTATCAGATGATCCGTGCCGGCCAGAGCGACACTGATATTGTCGACTTCATGGTCAGTCGCTATGGAGATTTTGTACTTTACCGACCACCCCTGCGAGCACGGACCGTGCTGTTGTGGGGAGCGCCGGTAATTTTCCTGTTGATCGCGTTNACTGTCTTTTTTTNCACCCTGAAAAACAGAAGGCGCGCGTCCCCACTGCCCGGAAAAGAACAACGTGCGCGGGCAGCAAAACTGCTGGATCAGGGAGATTAGTTCTTGATCATTGCTGCAATGGTGGCCTGCACCCTCCTGGTTGGCGCTTTAGGTCTGTTGGTCCCTGTACTGCTGCGCCCTAACCCATCAACCGCCCTCAGCCGGTCGTCGGTCAACATTGCGATCGCACGCGAGCGCGAGCAAGAACTGCGGCATGATCTTGACCAGGGGTCGCTCAGTGATGCTGAGTATGACCTGGCCCGCAGCGATCTTGAGGCTACCCTGCTGATCGACCTGGCTGATGATCAGACCCCGATGGCTGATCGCGCACCGGCACGGCTTAGCGCTACACTGATTGCCCTGCTGCTGCCGCTTGGCGCATTTGGGCTCTACTTTCTTCTGGGAAACCCGGCTGCACTTGATCCCCAACAGTCCCCGGGCGGTACAACAGTATCCACCCCGGGCAATACGCCAACAGACATTAACGCCCTGCTGACCGAGCTCAAAGATAAACTGGCTGAGCGACCTGACGATATCCGCGGCTGGATTTTACTGGCCAACGCGCTGGTCGGTACGGGGCGTTTTTCGGAAGCCGTCCCAGTTTATCGGCGCCTGCGTGAACTTCAGCCCGGTGACGCTGAAACCCTGGTTCGCCTCGCCGATGCGCTGGCAATGACCAATAATGGCTCACTGACGGGAGAACCTGCCGCGCTACTCATCGAAGCGCTTGCTTTAGATCCGGATCAACCACAAGGCTTGTGGCTTTCTGGCATTGCGGCACAAGAGCGCGGCGACCTGCGCCAGGCGTTAACTTTCTGGCGTCGCCTGGAACCCCTGGTGGGGCAAGAGCCCGAAATTCTGCATGAGGTCCGTGGTTTGATAAACCGGGCCAGTGCCGCACTACAGGATGCGCCAGATACTCAGCAGGCTGTGGTACGCGTCAACATTTCGGTCGCGCCGGAGTTGCTGGCCACTATCAGTGCGGAAGATACCCTCTTTGTCTACGCCCGGGTCCCGGATGGACCACCTATGCCCGTGGCGGCGCTGAAACTGCCTGCCCTGCCCCTTCCCAAAGAAATCATTCTGGATGACCGAGCAATGGTGATGACCACCGGTTCGCTCTCAGAATATCCACTATTGGAGGTAGGCGCCCATATCTCCCACTCCGGCAGCCCCTCGAAGTCGCCGGGGGACCTGCTGGGCTCGACCGATGCTTTCCGTCCAGAAGAACAATCCAGCGTTGCGGTGTTGATTGATCAGCGCCTCCCTTGAACTCGCGAGACCCCGTCGATGAGGCTATTAGGTCAGATCACGCGGTGACGATGTTGTGCTCCGGGCCAAAGGGGAAGCGGGTAATATTTTCGGCGCCGTGCTTATCAATGATCAGGATATCGTGCTCCCGGTAGCCTCCTGCGCCGGGAAGCCCCTCGGGAATCATAATCATGGGCTCCATTGAGATTACCATTGTGGGCTCGAGTACCGTTTCTACGTCCTCCCTGAGCTCCAGCCCTGCCTCACGCCCATAATAATGCGACAACGTGCCAAAGGAATGGCCATACCCAAAAGTGCGATATTCCAGGAGGTCATTTGCCGCATAAATTTCGTTGAGCGCTTTGGCGATGTCACAGCACCGCACCCCGGGTTTAATCAGTTCCAAGCCGCGACGGTGCACCTCGCAGTTGATCTGCCACAAAGCCAGAGACGCTGGATCACACCTGTCTAAAAATAATGTCCTTTCCAGAGCCTGGTAATAGCCAGAGACCATCGCGAACGTATTCAGGCTGAGGATGTCGCCAGTCTCCAGTTTGCGGGTAGTCAGTGGGTTATGGGCGCCGTCAGTATTTACACCCGATTGCAGCCAGGTCCAGGTATCCATCAACTCGGTGTGGGGAAAACACCGGGCGATTTCCCGGATCATGGTCTGGTTAGCATGCAGGGCAACTTCAAACTCTGGTACGCCCGGTGCGATAGCCTCCACAACTGCCGCACCACCGAGATCGCACACCCGGGCCCCCTCTCGTATCAGCGCCAGCTCCTCCGACGACTTTCGCATCCTCAGTTGCATTGTTGCAGCTGAAATGTCTACCCACTCGACATCAGGCAGTGCCTGCTGCAATTTATCAAAATTCTGTAGGCTCAGATGATCGGACTCAATACCGACCCTTTTTGCTGCCCCGATGAGATCACCCACGGCAACAAAAAAATTATCTTTTTGCCAGTCGGTATAGATCAGATTGTCTTGACCATATGTCTGACGCCACGGTTGACCGCCATCGATATTGGCGCTGATCGTGGTTAGGCGGGTTGGTGTCACAACACAGCCATAGTTGCGCCCGAATGCGGTGTAGACAAAATCAGCAAAGTAGTTGACGCAATGCATCGAAGTCAACAACGCTGCATCTAAATCGCGGGAAGCCAGTTCGATGCGAAGCGTACTACTTCGACGTGACATCTCTTCTTCGCTGAAAGTCGGCGCCGGCGGTAGGCCATTCTCAAACCGCAGGGTCCGCGGTCTGTCGATCATCTGTTTTTGCATAGTCGCAAAACCCCCAACTGAACACACCCAGAAAAAGTTTGTTGATTAGCGGCCCCGATACGCACGAGAGATGACCCGGATAGCCGGTCGTGGCATCTGACCGAACCCCACCGGCCCCTGCTTTTCCTGCCTTGTTCTGATTTCTCACCTTGCCCTGATTCGGGCAGCGGGGCTCATCCTGCGATCACATTAACAACAAACCAACATGGTAGCACTGGCTAATGTGTGCTTTTGGTCAAACCGGAATTGGTTCGTCATTGGGAGTATCGTGATCCCGTGATTCGCGCTCCCAGGTCGGGGAGAAAATGACAACTTAATCCGATTCGCGATCGGCCTGTACCAGTGTCTCTATACCCGTTTCCAGGCGCTCAAGGCCTTGGGCGATATCGTCTTCGGGAACGATCAGCGAGGGTCCAAGGCGTACGACATTACCGCCAGCGACCAGAATAAACAGGCCCGCATCCTGGGCGGCCTGCATGAATTCCCTGGCCCGGCCATGCCAATGCTCAGTAAGTGCGCAGCCGATGAGCAGGCCCATGCCTCGAATTTCCTCGAATACACCGTATCGCTCTCCTATCGACAGCAAGGCGCTCTCAAAGTGTTCGCGTCGCGTCGCCACACCGTTCAGCACCGTCGGTGTATTCACAATATCCAGAACCTTTTTCGCCACAGCACAACCAAGTGGGTTGCCACCCCAGGTACTCCCATGGATCCCCACCCGCAACGAGCTGGCGATCTCGGTGGTCGTTAGCGTCGCCGCGATTGGGAAGCCTCCGCCCAGCGCCTTTGCCGTTGTGAGAAGGTCTGGTATCACGTTGTATGCCTGATAGGCGTACAGTGAACCCGTCCGACCCACTCCGGTCTGGACTTCATCCATAATCATCAATGCCTGATGCTGATCGCACAGGCGACGGATGGCCTCCAGAAAATCGCGCTGCGCTGCTACCACGCCGCCCTCTCCCTGCACCGGCTCAACAATTACCGCGCAAACATCCTCCCCGAATGCATCATGAAGGGCTTGCACATCATTGAATGGCAGGTGCTCGATACCGCCAGGCAAGGGTCCAAAGCCCCGCCGATAATCCGGCTGTCCGCCCGCAGTGACCGTAAAAAGCGTACGCCCGTGGAAGGCGTTATCGAAAGAGATAATCCGGGATTTGACCTCACCATGGTGGTCAAAGGCGAAACGTCGGGCGAGCTTTAATGCGGCTTCGTTAGCCTCGGCACCCGAATTTGAGAAAAATACCTTCTCTGCGAAAGTGAGATCGACCAGTTGGCGGGCGAGCAACAGGGCAGGTTCAGTGGCAAGGACATTGGCTGTGTGCCACAAACGGCCCGCTTGATCAGTGATCGCATCGATCAACTCTGGGTGTGCATGGCCCAGGACATTAACCGCAATGCCGCCGGCAAAATCGATGTACTCCCGCCCTTCCTGATCCCACAGCCGTGAACCTAGTCCACGGGTCGGGATCATCGGTGCCGGCGCATAGTTCGGCATCATGTAGGCGTCGTACCAACTCCGATCCACCTTGCTCATTTTTTTATCCTGTGATGTTTTGAAAGTCGTGGTGCCTGATTCTAGCCACGTCAAAAGAAAAAGGCACCTTCCATTCCCTGGGGCTGCTCGACGGAAACGCACGAGATTGTTAGAGTGTCGCCGACTCTGATCAGGTTCTACTCACAACTTCGGCACGTCCTTTTGGCTGATAACTGAACTTTTTCTTCTGTATGAACAAAAACGATCCTCCCAATAAAACGCAAGACGCCACTCGCGCTATAACGGCCGGGCGCTCCTCTGTGGATCATCACGGTGTAGTCAACACGCCCGTATACCACGCATCCACGATCCTTCACCCGAACGTTGAGTCGTTTGAACAACGCCACGACCCGGGGAATCGGCGCCGTGTCATCTACGGGCTGCTCGGTACACCTACCAGCTTTGATCTCGAAGAGGCGATCGCCCAGCTTGAAGGCGGGCACGATGCACTAGTTGTCTCCTCGGGGCTGGCTGCGGTCAATATTGCGCTGTTATCTTTTTTACGTCCAGGTGACCACGTGCTTGTCGCGGACTCAGTATATGCCTGGACCCGAACGTTTTGTGATCAGAAACTGGCCGACCTGAATATCGGTGTCGAATATTATGACCCCTTGATCGGGGGTGCGATCGAGACCCTGATTAAGCCCAATACCCGTGTTATCTTCCTCGAATCCCCCGGCTCCTATACCTTCGAGGTTCAGGACATCCCTGCGATTACCCGAGTAGCTCAAAAACACAAGGTCACGACGATTCTCGACAACACCTGGGCCACGCCCTTGTTTTTTAAACCGTTCGATCATGGAGTGGATGTCTCGGTCCACGCGGTCACCAAGTATCTATCCGGACACAGCGACGTCATGATGGGTGCGATCGTAGCCAGCGAGGCGGCCTGGGCTGATATCTACCGGACTCATAAGCTTTTTGGGCAATGTGTTGGCCCCGACGATGCATACGCCACCTTGCGCGCCATACGCACCCTGCCCACCCGCTTGCGCGCTCATGAGCATCAGGGAATCGCTCTAGCAAACTGGCTCGCCGGTCGTGACGAAGTTGCTGAAGTTCTGCACCCGGCTCTGCCGGGTGACCCCGGCCATGCGCTCTGGCGACGCGACTTCCTCGGTGCATCGGGGCTTTTCAGCATCGTGCTGGCGCCTCGATCACGCCAGGCCATCCTGGATATGGTCAACGGCCTGTCTCTTTTTGGCATTGGTGCCAGTTGGGGTGGGTATGAAAGTCTTTTGATCCCGGTCTACCCCAACCAGTACCGCACCGCAACCTCCTGGCACCGGGCCGGTCAAACACTGCGCATCCACGCCGGCCTTGAGAGCCTTGATGATCTGATCGCCGACCTGGAAGCGGGCTTTGCTCGCCTGAACGCCTGATACTGGCTTTGCGCCAACAGGCCTTGACCCGCCATGAGTCTCGATCAGAAAATCAAAGCCGAATGTGAAGGTTTTCTTAGCGGATTCCACTCGCTGCTTCTGGCCACCCTGGATCATCAAGATGAGGCAGATCTGAGTTATGCCCCATTTGTTGACCATGACGGCCATTTCTTTATTCTTACCAGCCAGTTATCTTCACACACTGTCAATCTGAAGCGCCATCCAACCGCGACGGTGCTTTTCATTGAAGAAGAGTCCGCCTGCGACCAGATTTATGCCCGGCGCAGGTTGCGTTTTCAGTGTCAGGCAAGACAGCACCCTCGTGACAGTGATACCTGGAGATCATTGATTCCACTTTTTTCCGCCCGATTTGGCGACATCATCGATACCTTAAGCACGCTCCCAGATTTCCAGCTGTTTGGGTTAGCCCCCCTGCGGGGGCGCTGGATCAAAGGCTTTGGCAAGGCGTTTCACTTTGAGGGTCGCATGCAGCGCAACACCTCCCACCTCAATCCGGGCAAAAAAACGGCGTCTGACTAAGCCCCGCTTTTAGCGCCGCGGGCCCGAGGTTTACCCCTAAGCGTCGATCGGCGGGCTTTTTGACCTTTGTTTGCAGGCTTTTTTGCGGCGGGAGTCTGGGCTTGGGATCGCTTCGCATGAGAAGGCCGCTTGACTTGGGAGTCGGTTTGGGCGAATCGGTACAGCCGTTTATGCTGTGAAGGCGTCAACTCCCGGTATTGGCCGCTGCGAAGCCCCTGCTCCAGTTGAAAAGGCCCGTAACGCACCCGGATCAAACGGCTCACGGTTGCGCCGATACTCCCCCACATACGCCGCACCTCACGGTAACGTCCTTCCCGCAGTACTACCTGATACCAGCGATTACTACCGGTACTCTTTTGCGCCTGGATAGATTCAAAACGACAAAGCTGGCCATCGAGGCGAACACCCTGATCTAAACGTTGGAGATCAGCCGGGCGAACATTTCCTCGGACCCGGCAACGATACTCACGCTCTATACCCCCGGAGGGGTGCATGAGCCGGTGTGCCAGTTCCCCGTCGGTCGTAAAAACCATGAGCCCGGACGTGTTGATATCCAGCCTTCCCACGGACACCCATCGTCGACCCCGCAACCGGGGCAACCCATCAAAAACACTCGTGCGCCCCTGTGGATCATGACGCGAGCAAATCTGTCCGACAGGTTTATGATAAAGCAGGGTACGTGCCAAACCGGCAGGATTGGGTTCGACTTTTACAGTCCGACCATCGATCATAAATCGCGACTGGGGTGTAACCTGCTGTCCAATCACGGCGGTCTGACCGTCTACTGAGACGCGCCGATCACGAATCCACCCTTCGATTTCCCGGCGCGAACCCAGTCCGGCCCGAGCAAGAACCTTTTGCAGTCTTTCAGTCAAGCTCGTGAGTTGAAACAGCCCGGCTCATCGGCCCGGGGTTCACTACATCTCCGGCAGGGATCGGTTCCTCAGGGGGGCTGACGGCGGAATCTGGAATCTGGCGCTCGCCCCCTTCTACCGCCAGATCGTCATCGCTAATCTCCCCGGTCGCATCGGCCAATGAGATTAGCTCAGTTCCTTGTGCGTCAGCGTCCTCATCCGCCGACGAAGCAGTTGGTGGCGAAAATGATGGCATCTCGATTCCCAGTTCCCGGGCGATATCCGCCAATTCCCGCTCTTCTTCAAGGCTGGGTAACGCGCTCAACGAGGTCAAACCGAAGTAGGCCAGAAACGAGGGGGTCGTGACGTACAAGGCCGGGTGCCCGGGTACGTCACGAGTACCCGATTGGCGTACCCATTCTCTATCCAGCAGAACCCGCATGATCTCAGTGGTAACGGTGACGCCGCGAATATCCTCAATGTCGCCACGCGTCACCGGTTGACGATAAGCGATGATCGCCAACGTCTCAAGTAATGCGCGTGAATAGCGGGGCGGGCGGCTCTCGCGCAGTGCGCGCAAAGCTGGCGCACAGGCCGCGCGGGTCTGGAAACGAAACCCGCCACCCACCTCGACCAACTCGACACCCCGATCTGCATAATCAATCTTAAGTTGCGCTAACACCGATCTGATTTCATCGGCATTCTCGCGACTGGCCTGACCTGGTAGCAGTGTCTGCAGGTCACGGATACTCAAGGGGCGCTCTGCTGAGAACAGTGCCGCTTCAACGTTATGAGTCAATGCGTTTTTATCTTTCATGCACTTTTAACTTTTACGTGAATCTGAGCGAAGGCTTCGTTCTGGGTTACGGCGAGAACATCATCTCGCACCAGCTCCAAAATAGCGATAAAACTGACTACCAGGCCTTTACGCCCTTCCTCCGGAGTGAAAAAATCCTGTAGGGAAACATACTCGCCACTTCTAACCCGCTCCAGAATCTGACCCATACGTTCGCGTACCGAAAGTGTTTCGGGCACCATTTGCAGGTGCTCCCGACGCGATGCGGATAACATGGCCGCACGCATCGCAGTCACCAGGTCGGTCAACTCGACCCGGGTTTCTTCCTTGGGCGGATCCGGATCTTCCACCCGGGCATACACCAGATAAAGATCCCGCTCGACCCGGGGCCGTTCGTCAAGATTCTCGGCCGCGTTCTTGAAACGTTCGTACTCCTGCAAACGCCTGATCAGCGTTGCCCGGGGATCCTCTTCTTCCTCATCAAGTTCTGGCCGGGGCAACAGCATACGGGATTTGATCTCCGCCAGCATCGTTGCCATGACCAGGTAATCGGCTGCAAGATCCAGGCGCATCTGCTGCATCAGGTCGATATATTGCGTGTACTGGCGGGTAATATCTGCAACCGGAAGGTCCAGGATATCAATATTCTGGCGGCGAATCAGGTACAGCAGCAGGTCCAACGGCCCGGCGAACGATTCCAGCACTACTTCCAGCGCCTCCGGCGGAATATAAAGATCTGCCGGCCATTGCTCCAGGGCTTTACCACCCACTACCGCGCGGACACTGTTATCTGGCGCTTCCCCCTCTGTGCCGTTGACCTTCTCGTCGGTCATTCGTACAAAGTGCCAACCACAGCGCGGACTTCCCGCATGGTCTCATCCGCGACAACCTTTGCCCGCTCACACCCTGACTCTATGATCTCGCGAACCTGTTGAGGGTTCTCTTCGAAAGGCCGGGCACGCGCTCTCAATACCGATTGCTCTTCCAGAATTGTCTCCAGCAATGGTTTTTTGCAATCTACACAACCAATGCCGGCACTTTTGCAACCTTCGGCAAGTTCCTCACGCTGTGTCTTCTGGGTATAAACCTGATGCAGATCCCAAACCGGGCACTTTTCCGGATCACCAGGGTCATGCCGGCGCTGACGCGCGGGGTCTGTCGGCATTGCCATTAAGCGGGTGCGAATTCGCTCAGGATCATCACGCATCTGAATCGTATTGTTATAGGACTTGGACATTTTCTGCCCATCTAGCCCCGGCATTTTTGCTGCAGGAGTGAGCAGCGCCCCAGGCTCAGGCAGAATCTCCCGGCCCCCGCCATCTAAATAACCCATGAGGCGTTCGCGGTCCTCGTTACCCAGATTGCCCGAAGCACTGAGCGCTGTCAGCGCACGTTCTCGTGCTGAACCGACCCCGTCCTGAAGCCACTCGCGCCGGAGCCGCAAAAACTCTTTAGCCGGCTTCTTTCCCATTCGCGTCAGCGCATCCGCCGCTTTTTCTTCAAAAGCGCCGTCTCTGCCGAATATATGGTTGAAACGCCGGGCGATTTCCCGGGTCAGTTCTACGTGGGGCACCTGATCCTCACCCACCGGTACGCCCGTTGCACGGTACATCAGGATATCGGCACTTTGTAGCAAGGGGTAGCCCAGAAACCCATAGGTCGCCAGATCACGGTCGTTCAATTTTTGCTGCTGGTCCTTAAAACTGGGAACCCGCATCAACCAGCCCAAAGGGGTCACCATCGACAGCAACAGGTGTAACTCTGCGTGCTGAGGCACTCGGGACTGGATAAAAAGCGTCGCCCGATCGGGATCAACTCCTGCGGCCAGCCAATCGATCAACATCTCCCAGACGTTTTCGTCCATCACACCAGGCTCTTCATAGTGGGTCGTCAGGGCATGCCAATCCGCCACAAAGAAAAAACATTCCGCCTGTTCCTGCAGTACGGCCCAGTTCTTGAGGACGCCATGATAATGGCCCAGATGCAGTCGGCCGGTGGGCCGCATGCCAGACAGGATTCGTCCGGGATCGGAATGCAGTGACATTGAAATGATCGAGCAGCGGTTAAGCGAATCCGCAAACGCCGGTCACGTACCAAGCCGGCGCAGGGCCAAAGACAGCCCGCGCATTGTACCTGATCACTCACTCCCAGACTGCGTCGAACCTCATCACGTCACCCGGCTAGCCCGGGGGACTTGAGAAACCGGACACCACCATTTGTGCCGGCACCCACCGGCTCAGCTTCAGGGCGTCGGGGTATGATTCCGGCTAGGCTTCTCCGGGGACCCGACCAGCCTTCCGATTTTCTCGACCGACTGGGCGGGACACGAATCCAACCACTCACCCAACATGGTGCCGCCCGGAAAACGCAACTCTCCCTCTAATTCCGCCAAGGGTTCCAGTACAAAACGCCGTTGATGCATACGGGGGTGCGGGACAGTCAGCTCGGGTGTCTCAACACAGATATCACCGTAAAGCAGCAGATCAAGGTCGATCAGCCTGGGGCTAAACCGTTGTGCGGTTCGCACCCGCCCCAGGTCTGCCTCGATCTGGAGCAGACATTGGAGCAGTTCTACCGGGCTCAATTGAGTTCGGATCCGGGTGATCGCATTCAGAAAATCAGGTTGGTCCACAAGCCCGAGCGGCGCTGTCCGATACAATGACGATACAGCTTCCAGGGTCACTCCGGAAATAGCCCTAAGCGCATCTAAGGCCTGTAGAAACGTGTCCGCCGGATCATTTAAGTTCCCACCCAGCCCGATCCAGGCGCTCACCGATGAGGCATTTTCACTCACGGTGCTTGGTTGTGGATTTTGAAGGGCGCTTTCGGGCCCGCCGCCGTTTGTGCCCAGACCCACCCCCCTTTAGCAATTTGATCATCTGTTGTTGCTCAGGCGGGTCGACCTCCTGAATTCTGGTCCACCATTGGGTCAGCGCCTCATCCGACTCGCCCGCCTGAGATCGCAAAACCAGGAAGTCATAAGCCGCCCGGAAACGTTTGTTTTCGAGCAATCGCGCGATGGTGCGCGGTCGGCGCGCCTCAAGCCTATCCTGTAATTCCCAGATTTCAAAAATAACCGTACTGACACGCCGAGGAATCGCAACCCGTTGGTTTTCCCGACCCACTACCATCGTTGCCGATCGCTGAATCGCCGGCAGGATGGGCATGCCCTCCTGGACGTACCGATCCCGTTGGATACGCACTGCGCGCCACAGTAGTGCGGCAAAAAGAAAAGCGGCGATGACCGGCTTGCCTACCTGCACTCGCCGATCCGTGTTCTCCAGTGCACGCCAGACCAATCCCACACCCGGTGCCACATCGATCGATTCAAAGGCTCGGTCTGCCTGGGGAAAAAGCTCAGCGAAAAGGTGTAGCTCACGCAAGGCGCTAAACACGGACACCGCGCAGCCATGATGAAACATCTTCAAAACTTCGTCGAACAAGCGAGCGGGTGGCACATGACGCAGCAAGAATGCGTTATCCCGAATGAGGTCCTCGATCTGATCGCCCAGTGTCAGGCCCAATTTGGCTTTGAAACGCACCGCTCGCAACATGCGAACCGGATCCTCGCTGAGCCGCTCCGCTGGTTCACCAATAAACCGCAGCCGCCGCTGATGAATATCTTCAAACCCGTTGACATAGTCGATTACATGATTTTTTACCGGATCATAGTAAAGCGCGTTTGCCGTGAAATCCCGTCGCAGCACGTCTTCGTCACGAGTCCCAAACACGTTGTCGCGCAGAATGCGTCCGTAGTCGCCATGTATCACCTCCCCGCCCTGACCGGAGTTCGCCGACGAGGCTCGGTAAGTTGAAACCTCGATCACTTCCCGGCCCATTCGCACATGCGCTAATCGAAACCGACGACCAATCAGCCGGGCACGGCGAAAAACCTGCCGGACCTCCTCGGGGAGTGCATCGGTAACGACATCGAAATCCTTGGGCGTCTGGCCGAGCAATAAGTCCCGAACGCACCCTCCGACAAGCTCAGCTGCATATCCGGCCTCCCGCAGGGCCTTTATCACTTTGCGCGCACCTGAACTGATTGACGCCTCAGAAAGCCCGTGCTGGCTGGCGGGTATCAGCACGGGTTCCAGGGAGATAGGCTCTGGACCCTGCCTTGACCCGACCGGCGACTTAGAGGTGACTTTTTTAAAGAAAGAAAACATAAAAGATGGCGCCTGATGACAACCGCATTTAACACTGTGCGCCTTTTTGCAACACGCCCGAGCGCCTATGGTAGCATCGCATTGCACAGCAGGTGCACTGCGCTCCCTTCGTCTAGCGGTCAGGACGCTGGCCTCTCACGCCGGAAACAGGGGTTCGATTCCCCTAGGGAGCGCCACTCGTGCGGCGAAAGAAATGACGACCTAGTGAGAGCAGACTCGGTTGCGGCCGCTTTCCTTTGCCTCATAAAGGGCCTGGTCTGAGCGGTTAAGCGTCTCTTCCGGCTGCTCCCCTGTCCGGTGAGTCGTTACACCGATACTTACCGCTAAAGGAATCACCTGCCCGTTATGGTTAAGCGGGTTTTCTGCGATCGAGTAGCGGATCTTCTCGGCTAACACCACGATGGGCGACGCTTTGGACGACTCATCGATATCGCCCTGTGCGAGAAAGATCACAAACTCTTCCCCACCGAAACGACCGAGTGTCGCGCCGGTCGTCAACTGTTCGCAGATCTTGCGGACCACGTGCAAGATCGCAGCATCTCCCACAATATGGCCATAGGTGTCATTAACTTTTTTGAAATGATCAATATCCAGCATCGCGACTCCACAGCACTGGCCCGGGCGTAGCTGATCTAGTTCGCCACAGAACGCCTCATACCAGGTACGACGGTTAAGGCAGTCGGTCAACGGATCGTGCTCTGCAAGCCAGGTTGCCTGTTTCAATGCTTCGTTTTTATCTCGCTCTTCTGTATTCACCCGGTCAAGGACCGCGTTATAGAAGGTTGCAATGTGGTGAGCCTCGGTCTGGGCATCAACCGTTACCGGCTTTGAGAAATTACCGCTGCTCGCCTGGTAGCTCATCTGCCGGATCAGATCGAGCGTAGACGTCTGCGCATCGTGCTCAATAATATTGAGACCCACGATCTCAGCCTGCGAACTGACTCGGTAAGTCACAAACTTGCCGGTGATATAGAAAAACAGCATGGCCAGAGGAAAAACATATGCCGCAACTACGACAACCCCCAGCAACTGCACGCCCAGGAAAGAAAGCACGCTAAGTCCATCAGGTGGTGTTACGAACAATGCAACAGCCAGCGTCCCCCATATGCCAGCACCAAGATGGACCGGAATTGCTCCTACTGCATCGTCAAATTTCAATCGCTCCAGCAGGCTTCCAGCATAGACCACGACCAGGCCGCCAACAAAACCGATAAGGGCGGCCATCCATGGCAACACGGCATCACAATTGGCGGTAACGGCCACGAGCCCGCCAAGACTGCCATTGAGAATATCTAGCGCACGGGGTTTCCCGTAACGGATTCGAGTCAGCAACAGAGTCGAGACAATCCCAAAAACCCCGCCAACGATCGTATTGGTGACGATAATCGGTACCCGATCCGATGCTGCCAGGGTACTGCCGCCGTTGAATCCAAGCCAGCCAAACCAGAGTAAGAATACCCCCAGAGAGGTCAATGTCACGCTGTTCGGTTCTATACCCCTCTCATCTTCGTAGCGACCAATTCTGGGCCCAATATGAATAATCGCAGCCAGCGCAACCCACCCGCCGACCGAATGAACCACCGTGGATCCTGCAAAATCATGAAACCCCATGCCCGTCAGCCAGGCCTGGTTGCCTCCTGAATAAAAGAGTCCTCCCCAGACCCAGTGTCCGACCACCGGGTACACCAGCAATACCATGAAAAGGGCAACAAAACAGTATCCGTAAAATGACATCCGTTCTGCCACCGCACCGGAAAGGATAGTTGTGGCGGTTGCACAGAACATCGCCTGAAAAATAAACACCAGGTAGGCGTAAGAATCTAACGATCTCATGAAGGACAATGGCTCACCAATCCAGCCACCTAAAGTAGGTCCAAACATTACGCTGAACCCGATCAGAGCAAACCCAACCACACTGATCGCAAAATCTACGGTATTCTTTATGACGACGTTGATCGTATTCTTTGCTCGGATTAGGCCCGCCTCCAGGCAACTGAATCCCGCCTGCATAAACAAGACCATGCATGAGCAAAACAGAATCCATACCATGTCAATCTGATTCATCTCGATCATCCAGTGCGAATCCAATCTATTGAATAACAACCACTCATCGTTTAGGTACCGATCCTCTTGTAAGCAACAATGATACCGTTGATCGCACCTGGGATCATCAATTGCATAGAACTAAGCCCGCTCACGCCGGCACCAAGGGTTCGCGCCCCCTCGGGAGCGCCATACGCAAAAGTTATTCCGGGGTCAAAAGTAGCCGGCGCAACGGAATCACCGATCCCACCAGAAACACGCCCAATAACGCCAGCAGAGCTAATCCGCTGACAAAGTTACCCGCACCCCCATAAAGCACGCCCAATGCAACGGGCCCACCGACACCGCCAATCTCGGCCGCCGAAAAGAAAAAACCCCCCGCAGTACCTGCTCTGCCTTCCCCTACCCCGGGAACCTCTACCAGCGTCAGGATCAGCACGGTCATCATTGCCCCTGCCGCGACCCCCTCTAATCCCAACGCCACATATAACCAGGGTCCAGTTGGCATGCTGAGCAACAGCACACTGCCCAGTACTGAACATACAAAAAGACTGGCCATTACGGTGTAACGCCGACGCCCAACCGCCAGACCCGGCAGGGTTAGAGCACTGCAAATTCCGATCACTACCGGCACAACTGCAATCAGGCTGGCCTCCTGGGCGTTCGCCCCAAATGTCATTAGGATCTGGACCAGCCAGTTTCCCATGGCATGGTTGATCGCAAAGACCGCGATACTCATCAGTAAAATCAACCTGACTGCAGGCAGCGCCAGTATTGCCCGAATATCAGCCGAGGCCGACCGAAGTTGAGGTAACCCTTCCCTGCGTTTGGGCTCGCCCCGCGAGACGCCGATCCAGAACAGACTTGCCACTAAGGCCACCATGCCCCAGGACTGAAGGAGTAACCGCCAGTCATGGTCTAAAAGCGGCATCAGCACGGGCTGGGTCAGTAACAGGGCAGTTATCGCACCAACACCGGGGCCGGTGATATAGACCCCCATCGCCAGGCCTCTGCGTGCACCTCGAAAATACTCACTGATTACCTTGGGTGCACCTGCCGAGATCAGAGGACCCCCCAAACCAAACAATGCGACCGCCGCAAGTAGGTGCAGGTGCTCCTCCGAATAACCTCGTAATACCCCCGAAAGCGCGATAATCAGACCGCCCATCGCCAGGCCGCGACGACTCCCGAGTCGGTCTAGCAACAGGCCGCAGGGAATGGCGGCAAAAATATAAACAAACTGCCAGGCGCCCAGAATAACACCCATCGCAGCGTGACTGATCGCAAGATCGGGTTCAATATCACCGACCAGCGGGGCTAAGCTGGCCATGTTCAGGCCGAATGCCATATACAACAGCCACACGCCTGCAAGCCTCCACCATCGCCCCGGGCTTACCTCAGTCGGTGGCGATAATTCCGGCACCGGCTCCAAACCTCAATGATTGCTCAGTTTCTGGCACCAACAGTCTCGACGCCAACGATTGGAGATCACGAATCACTTCAGTCGTTGCGTTCAATCCCTTCTCACGACAATGGCTCATCAAGTGTGCTTCCGACTCTCCATCAACCAGAATGTCGCCATGCGTGGTATCGGCGATCGCCCCTTTGGCGCGTATTACAAGATCACTCCCTCGTGAGCCATGTAAGCCTCCGTCGTTCGCATGTTGCCGAACGAGGACTTCTTTCCCGCTCTCGAAACTGCAAAACATGAGTTCACCCGCGACTGCCTGAATCGAAAAATCCAAGCTCAAATCACGATGGGCCAACACCATCGCTGCGGCGACGATCTTAGGGCTATCTATGCTGGGAAAAACAATTTCGCTGCTATTGTTCGGCCAGCCTAACTGAAGCGCATCAGAGATCTGCGCGCCGAGATATGCTGCCGAGACCCGCTGCTCTACAACAGCGCTAATCGTACCCTGCGAACTTAACTCGGGAAAACCTCTTACTGATATGCCTCGATCGAGACAGTGCAGCGTGTAGAGCGCTTCCACATCACCTTCGAGACCACAGGCCTGCAGCCACACCGACGGCCTGATGAGGTCTTCGCTTAAGCCCAACGGAAGGTCTGCCCCCATGCCGGCTTTTAGTAATAGCGTTTTGAATTCAGTCGACGACTGCCTCATAACGGGAGGGACGGCGATGCGTACAACCACCAATCATCAATCGAAGGGTCGCCAAGTTCATGCGGTAAGGGCGCACCCTGGAACATCGTGATTCGAGTCCAAAGCGCTGATTTTGGATCAAATTTAGCAGCCCCAAAGCAGGCAAGCTTAAATCTCAGGATATCCAGCGGCGAGGTCTGCGCAGCGATCAGGTTGTCTTGAATCTCACCATATTCATATTCAGAAAGTGCCTGCGCCCTGCGCACAAGATGGCGGAACTCGGGCCTTGCCAGAAGAAAATCAGCCAGAAGTGCGGCGTTATCAAATGCATCCAATGCCGAGCGCAGTGCTGCCATATCACGAGCGATTGCAACCGGCATCTCTTTATCTGCGCCGGGCTCGTCAAACCGTCGCCCAAAGCGCGGCTCCAGCTTGTTTTCAGAAACATACCAGAAATGCGCATTTTGTGAGTCTTTAGAAAAATCAAAGCGGTCTGTCCAGGCGTAGTGATCATCTAGGAAGGCACTGAACTCATAAACCGTCTTACCAACATCCAACACTCTGGTCTCAGAAGAATAGAAAGACTCATCCAGCCCCTCAACAACATCTGGGTAAACCTCAAGCAACAACGCGACCAGTATCTCCTGCCCATCAACGCTCAGGTGCGCCTCGCTGTCCCGATAGACGAGATTCCAAAACTGTTGCGATCTTTGTTGAGCATCGGCCTCAGATAGCCAATGTTCAAGCATCTGTAGATCATCCATCAGGCGCTGGTTGCGTGCCTGATATTGTGGATCATCCAATCGCCATTGCTGAAGATGACGAATCGCACGCTGGGTGAGGAGCCGTGCCCGGGTGACAGACTCAGACGAAACATCTGCGAGACTTCGAATCCGAGATAGTGCAGTTTCGCGGGCATAAAACCACTCGTGCAAGAGTTCGGGGTGGCTCACGACGAAGGGCGCCATACCCAATCCGGTCGAATTTCCTATACCCAACGACCGCTTAAGGTCTGGGCTCAGTTTGACTGCCCGATCTGGGGCACGGCACGAGGCAATGTGATCCAGCTGATCAGTTGTGAATAGCCGAATGAGATATACCGTGAGCATTTCGATCTGAAAGGAGTTCTGGGCCTCCTCTCGAAGGGACACCCGTGCATGATCACTGATGCCGAACTTACCATTGCCATAAACGGCAGTCGTACGCATGAGGTAGCCAACTTCCAGCATTTTTTCAGGGTCAGGCTGCAATCCCTGAGCAAGGCAATCGCAGGCATACTCAAAAAGGCGGATGCTCCTGTTCGCCCGAGAAATCACGAGGTCCGTCGCCTCAAAGCGCCCAGCCTCCTGATACGGCGCGTTCTCACCTAACCTATCAAGATCGCGTTCGGTTGGCTGGCCATCAAAAAGAACGAATACTGCGTCCCAGGCTGATGCGATGACCCGATCCGTGCGCTTATCATCTGCCAAAGGGTTCGAGAAAGCCGCAAGTGAGTAGGACCGATTGGGCAATGCCACCCGATACACAGCTTTACCAAAACCTTGGTCGTCCAGATCAAACCGCTCCCGTTGGATGCGCCACTTCTCCTTGGCCATCCGCCGGAGCAGAAGTCGCATAAAGCTCAAACGCGTTGGGAAAGCTGCTCCCATACGCTCCAATGTACAAACCTCGTTGGGCGGGCGTCGCGGAACCTGCGAATCTTTTGAGTCGGCGGATGGATGAAGCATGTCGACCCTTTTTTTGATTACGCTTGGGCTCACCCTAAAAGCCTTATGTCCGCGAGAAAGCGCTTTCAAAAAATCTCAGCCAATTATTTCCCATCACCGCAGCAATGGACTCCCCGTCAAAGCCGACCTTCTTCAGGCCAGCAACAAGATTCGGGAAGTCCCGGCTATCTTTAAACCATGAGGGTTGTTCCGGGAAGCCCGGGGCATCGGCAGAACCTTCACCGAAATCCCGATCCGTTGTCCAGCGGCCATTGCGCATCCATTCCACTACGCTATCGGGTTGATCCTGGCAAAGATCCGAACCAATACCGATATGTTCGATTCCAATGCGTTCTGCCATATCCGCTATCATTTCACAGAAACTTTGAAGTGTGCATCTGCTGCCGTCGCGCAGATGATGGGGGTACAACGAAAACCCGATCATCCCGCCGGATTCCGACAACGCCTTGAGTACCGTGTTGGATTTATTGCGCAAGGCGGGGTGCCAGGAATACGGGTTCGCATGAGTGATCGCTATCGGGCGTGATGAGATTTCAATAGCCTCCAGCGTTGAACGCTCGGCAGAATGGCTCATATCTACCACCAGCCCCACTCGGTTCATCTCAGCGATCACCTGGCGCCCCATCCGGGTGATTCCAGGATCATCATCCTCATAACAGCCCGTCGCGAGTAGCGACTGGTTGTTATACGAGAGTTGCATGAACCGCGCGCCCAGCTGATGACAGATCTCGACCAACCCAATATCCGCCTCAATCGGGGAGCAGTTCTGGAAACCGAAGTAGATTGCGGTTCGATTGCTAGCTTGCGCCGCAGATACATCCAGCGCTGAACGGCCCGGCATGATCAGTTCATCGTAATACTGAAAACGCCGATTCCAATCTGCTATGTTCGCCGCGGTCTGTCTGAAATCTTCGTGATAACAAATCGTCACGTGCACTGCATCGAGTCCGCCCTCACGCATCTGTTCAAAGATCGTGCGCGACCAGTTGCAGTACTGAAGGCAATCGATGGTGACGTTCGCTGGACTCACTCAAGGACCTCGTGGCTATAACCAATCAGTCTCAAAGGGGTATGAAGACATGCGGGCCACCCCATCATCAGTAATGATAACCTGCTCCTCCAGTTTGACACCTTCACGCCCGCCTTCTACCCCGATGAAAGACTCCACGCACAGCACCATACCTGGACTCAGAACGCCGTCATAGCCTTTGTCTTTCAGATCAACGTGGTGCTTAATACTGGGGTACTCGTCAGCCAGTCCGACCCCATGCATTAAAGAGGGATATCGTTGAGAAAGATACTGCGATGGGATCTTCCAACAATCCTCCGATACGTCGCGAAAACTTCGGCCGGGCGCTAAGGTGGCGATATTGGTCTCAATCTGCTCGTAGGCTGCCCCATAGAGGCGTCGTTGCGCATCGTTGGGCTTATCACCGCACAGCCATGACCGGGAGATATCTGAGCAATAACCGTAGGGCCCAATCAGATCGGTATCAAAGCTGACCAGATCTCCCCGCTCGATTGCTCTCATTGAGCACTCACGAAACCAGGGGTTGGTCCGCGGTCCAGAAGAAAGCAGGCGCGTCTCGATCCATTCGCCACCCAGGCGGATATTGGCCTCATGCATCTGGGCCCACAAGGCGTTTTCTGTGACGCCAGGCGCCAGGTACTGTTGCATCGCATCACAGGCCTGTTCACAAACCGTCATCGATGCCTGCATCAAAACCAACTCTTCTTTCGACTTGACCGCTCGGGCCTGCTCGGCGATTCCCTCACCCTCAAACAGGTTCAGCCCTCGGTCGCGCAATGCATCGCAGGCGGCAAACGAAAGTCGATCGATTCCAAGCTGGCGATCACCACCGCTATGCACGCGCATCAGTTCATCAATCTGATCTGCAAATTGATTTACCCGCGAATCCCCTCTTGGTCCGGCCGAGAAAAAGTAAAAGGCCGGGATAACCCGGTACTCGTCTACTCCAGGGAGGCCTTCAGCGAGATGGGGGTGGTGGGCATAATCAAAAAGGACGACCGGGCCGTCTAAGGCAACAAAAACACATCGCGTTTCATAGTGCGAGCACCAAACCTGCATATTGGTGGCATCGGTTGCATAGCGGGTATTGATCTGATCAAAAAGCAACAGACCCGAGACATTTGCACGGGCCATTTCATGACGCAGTCGGCCAAGTCGATACCGGCGCACCTGATCCAGATCGACGGGTGCATCGCTGTACTCCATAGCGCCATGTTGGCGCGCCCTTTTTCGGGCAGAGCGAATAGATTCGATGGGCATCGAGGGCTCCGCAGTGACGAATTAACCCGTAAACAGGTCTCCGGGTCGCCTATCTTAAGCCCAACCCAGCAGTTGTATACGTCCTAGAATGCACCCTGTACGACACCCATCACGTGAACCTGAGACTCTGCCCGTCGATCATGGCTTGGCCGGTGCCGAAAGGCGGCATAGGCACCCACGGACAACGTGGGTGTCAGTGGCTGGCGGTAGTCAAATTCAAGCAATGTCTCAGAGCCCGCGGGAACCAGGCTAGCCCGTTCCCGATGGCGTCTGATTTCGCCCTGCGGCCCAAGGTCGTAAACGATATCCAGCTCGGCTTCACCCGATACGACCCGCAACGGCTGTGAAACGGTAACCCGCACCGCATCGGTTTGAGAAAATAAGGATTTCCCAGCCAATCCGACCAGCCAGGCATCCGCAGCCAATGCAGAAAAATGACTCAGTAACGCACCGGGGCGTGACGCCACCTGCGTCAGAGCACCGGTGTATGCTCCCATCGCCGCCCAGTTGCCTGACAAGCGACGATACCCGGATAAACGCATGGCTCTGGTTTGTGAACTGCTGACACTGAGCGCCCCGCCGGCCGATCCGCCATAAAGGCTCCCCGCTTCCCCAAACAGATCCCCTCTCAGGCTGATCCCCCAGTTCGAGGCACCAAAATGGGTTGCGAACCCCCACAATTGGCTGTTGTGCCCGGTATCCCCGTCACGGCTTACATCGGCGAAATCAAAGCCCAGCCGCCATTGCGGCTTGACCCGGTACGTAGTGCGGCTATGCAGTCCGTCGTCCCGAAACTGGCCTATTAGCCCCTGCTGCCAAGCCGTCCCGGCGCCAGCGGCAAAACCTTGCGCCCCGAGCCAGTGCAACACCCCGGCGGTAGCGTCTGGCCGTACTCGATAGCCCAGCCCAACTGCCGTGTTCCCCTCGGGCGCCAGCGCCAGCACCAAAGCAGGTTCTGTCGATGCACCCGCTGATCGATACGTTTTTTGGTAAGAAAGCAATCGATACCCCGCACCCTGCGCCAGAATATCGGTGGGTTGCGCACCAAAGAGCCGATCCAGCGCCCATCGGGCATTTGCCTGCTCGCCGCTTTGGCTCACACGGCTCGCCACATTGAGAGTGAAATCACGAGCATAGCGGTCCACCACGAGCACCCGGGCGAGCCAGGGCTGATGAGCCAGGGCTGAGAAGATGGCGGGGCTCAGCCGGAGGCGGCGGCGGCGGAAATCATCTTCAGGCGGGTCGGTCAACTCCGCATTCTCTTTATCGTTGACCCCTGCCGGCGTCACCACCGGTCCCAGTGGCTGAAAAGCACGGACAAAATTAATCCGCCCCCAGCCGTATTTATCATCCACCCCCAAGGCGCCCATATCGGTAGCCGATCGCTTGATAATATCGACGACCTGCTCCGCTTTCAGGTTGGGCCAGGTCTGTCGCAATCGCGCGGCAAGCGCACTGGCTCGCGGTGTCGCGAACGAGGTACCCCAATAACCGGCGAACTCAGATGCGCCGAGAGCGACCACGTAGTGCTGCGCATAGCCGCCCGCTCGGTTGCTAAAGCCAAGTAAGTCACCGTCTGGCCCCAACCCGCCCACGATGAGCCCTTTGCCTCCAAGGCCCGGCGCATGCAATGCGTCGCCAACCGGGTTTGCCGAGGAATCATTACCCGCCTGCATCACCACAACCTGATCCGCTGCCGCGGCCGCCAATATTGCGCTGCCCGGTACGGTCGTTAGCGCAGCATTAGAGTGGTTGATCACCCGGATTGAAGGATTGGCAGCAGCATGCAGCATTCCTTGCGTAACCGCACTGCTCGAGACCCACCGACCACCCGTCGAGGTTTGCACCGACATAATTTTGCTGCCCGGCGCTAAGGTCAGAATAACCTGAGCAACGGCCGTACCGTGCGTGCCCTGGTCCGCAAGATCCACCAACGGGTTGCCCCCGACAAAACTGGCACTGCCCGGCACCAGTGTCGCCCCATTCATAGGAGCATTGAGCGCCACCCCGGTATCGAGCACTGCCACGCCAAAAAATGACGCGCTGGGTTGAGGTGTATTAATGTCGCCAGAATCGCTTTGTTCTTCAGAGTCAACTGGGATCATGTTCATGCAACCCTGGCATCCCCCATCGCCCCCCTGCGCCAACGCAGCCGGTAATAGCCCCACCCATAAGGCCAAACCCGCAAGTCCCCTACGCAGACCCAACCGATTGATCTCCCCCTGCAATCTGAATGTCATATTATTCTTGTTGTTAAGGCTGAATCGCGGACCCGATCACAGGACCTGGTCGCTAGCGCAGAAAATACCAGTAGACCCTATACCGAAATTGCGCCATGGAGACTATCTGCTTCGCAAAATGATCGTTGGGGGTGACTTCAGCACTGCCCGAACCCCAGACCAACTCACCACCCACACTATCATAAGGCTGACGCAAATTGAAACACCGAGCACCCGCCAATCCAGAAAGTAATCAAGGTCAAAAATTTCCCGCGCAAGGAAGGCGCCCGTCATCGATGCCGTAAATGCCGCGATCAAGCCAGCCAGCACCGCAATTACCCCAAATTCGGCATTTAGGGTAGCCCGGAGTCGTCGCCGATCGCAGCCCAGCACTTTCAACATGGCCGCGTCCCTGACCCGCCTGTCATGCCCTGCTTGCATCACCGCAAAAAGCACCGCTGCGCCAGCCGCAAGCGTAAAAACAAATACCAGATTTAACCCCAGACTGACCATCGCAATGATGCGTCGTACCTGGTCCAGAACAGCGCCGATATCAATGATATTTACCGTAGGAAAAGCCCGGCTGAAGTGAGTCAGCACAACTTCCTCGGGTGCATCAAGAAAGGCGGCACTCAAAAAAGAGTGCGGGGCATTGTCAAACACCTGTGGTGGAAAGAGGATAAAAAAATTGGGCTCAAGAGACTCCCAGCGTACTTCGCGGATATTGGTGACCACAGCCTCCAGCGTTTCAGCCCCCACACGAAAACCGAGCTCATCACCTACGGTGACACCGAGCGGTTCCGCCCAACTTTTGGCTAGAGACACTCCAGGCTTGGTCTGGTTCGATTCCCACCATTGCCCCTGAACCAGCGTGTTCCCCGCCGGCAGGTCCTTTGCCCAGGAAAAGTTGGTGTTCCCTTCAATCCGCGAAGCCGCCCGGGGGTCGGGATAGTGCTCTGGATCGGGAACGTCTCCTTTTATTGCGGTCAACCTTCCAGTCGCCATTGGGGTGAATTTCAGTTTCACACCTAATCGACTTTCAAAGAATTCCCCGACGGCCACCTTCTCATGCGCCTGGACGTTGGCGAAAAAGAAGTTCGGCGCACCCGGCCCGATCCGCCCCTGCCATGACTCAAAAAGCTGGCCACGAACCAGAGTGAGCAGAACCAGCACCGTCAAGCCAAGACCAATAGCCGCAATCTGGAAGGTGCTCGATAGCGGGTCGCGATAAAGCCGGCCCAATCCGAAGCGCCAGGACACGCCAACCCCTCGGGCTGCCCGGCGCAGCAGCGCCAACACCAATCTGCTAATCACCATCATGACCACAAGGGTTGCAACGATCCCAAGCAATACAACGACCACTAACCCGTACTCCCCGGCCTGCTGTCGGGCCAACATCACCAGTACCACGATGGGAATGACATACCACAAACGATCCAAGAACCCATGGCTGGGCTCCTCGACACGACGCAGCACGCCAAGCGGTGCGAAGCGATTCAGCCTCATCAACGCCGGTATGGAAAAGCCCAACAACAGCACGATGCCCAGAGACAGTCCCAGTAACCCTGAGGTCATACGCGCCGGGCCCAGTTCGATCCCCAACGTGTCGCCAAGAATCGATGCCATCAGCACTTGGACCAGATAGCCGATTAACAGACCGACCAGGCCCCAGGTGATGCCAACCAGTAGCAGTACCTGAGCATGGATCAACATGACATGGTGACGGGTAGCCCCAAAGCATCGCATCAGGGCTGCCTGTGTGCGGCGCCGGTCAACATATCGTCGCGCCGCTACAGCGATCGCGATACCCGCAATCAGGAGGGTGCCAATGGAGGTCAGGCCGATGTAGTTTCGCGCTTTGTCCAGCGTTGTGCCGACCTGGCTTTGCGCGCGGGCAATGTCCACCACGCGGAACTGTGACCCCGTCTGTGAGGCAGCATGAGCGCGAAATGCTTCGACCTGTTCGATTGGCCCAGCCGCGAGCAGGGCGTACCTGGCGCGGCTGCCCGGGCCCAGCAGACCCGATCGCTCAAGGTCCGAAATTGTCGTCATAACCCGGGGTGAGAAGCTGAAAAACTGCTGGCCGCGATCAGGCTCATAAATCAGTAGCGACTCCAGGTTCGAAGAAACTGAGCCCAAAGCTAAGGTATCACCCAGTTCCAGTTCCAAACCGGTAAGCACCCGACTCTCCACCCAGAGTTGTCCAGGCTCGGGGCCGCCTTTGCTAGTCGTGTCGTGCTGATCTGAACGCCCACGCGATCGAAGTTGACCGCGAAGCGGATAGGCCGCACTAACACCCTTGACGGAGGCCAACAACGTCTGCCCTTGATGGAAAAATACGGTTGGAAACGTGACCGTATAGGCGGTCTTAAGGCCCAGGGCCGCAGCCCGGTGCTCCCACATGACTGGGATCGGCTCACGCCCGACCAGCTTGATATCAGAGGCAATCACTTCCCCGGCGCTTCGCCCCAATCCGATTGATATTCGCTCTGCAAAGCCCCCTACTGCTGTCACCGCGGCGACTGCCGTGACCAGCGCCATCGCTACGGCCAGCAACTCGCCAGCGCGCCACTCCCGCAGGAACTGGCGAACGGCTTGGCGACCATACTGTTTCATCCGTTACCCGCAACCACGCGACCGCTCCTCAGTTTCAACTGCTTCTGGCATCGCGCGGCTAACGCGGTATCATGGGTCACCAGAACCAGCGTAGCCTGTCGATCCGAACATAGTGAAAAAAGCAACTCTGCGACCTGATCCGACACGGCATCATCGAGATTCCCCGTGGGTTCATCTGCGAATAGAATCTTGGGTTCGATGGCAAATGCCCGGGAAATGGCAACACGTTGTTGCTCACCACCAGACAGTTGCCTGGGATAATGATCAAAACGTCCTTCCAACCCAACCCGTTCAAGCCACCGGGCGCCTTGCCCACGCGGGTCGGCATGACCGGCCAGTTCCAGGGGCAGCATGACGTTTTCTAACGCCGTCAGGGTCTCAATAAGGTAGAAGGATTGGAAAACGAAGCCGACCTGGCCTGCCCGCATTTGCGCGCGGCCGTCCTCATCCAGCGAGCCCAGATTGATGTCTTGGAATTCCACCTTACCGGCACTAGGCAGATCCAGTCCAGCCAGCAGGCCCACCAAAGTAGACTTGCCAGACCCTGAAGGACCCATGATCGCCAGAGACTCACCCGCCGAGATATCGAGAGAAACATCCTGCAATATGGTCATGCGGCCCGATGGTCCTACCACCTCGCGCGACAAACCCATTGCCCGCAAAATGAACTCGCTCATTATTGTTCTACTCCTTGGTCTTGCCTCTATCACAGGGCCCGTCGTTTTGGCATCGCCCGGGGCTATTCTGGTCGTCGGGGATAGCCTCAGTGCCGCCTACCAGATGCCGCAAAAGGCTGGCTGGGTCAATCTGCTACAAGAAAAACTGGGGTCGAGGCGCATCATAATCAATGCTTCCATCTCGGGTGAAACCACCGCAGGGGCCCGGCATAGCCTGTCAGGCTTGCTGACCCGCCACCAGCCGGGCATCGTTGTGCTTGCGATTGGCGCCAATGATGGCCTTCGGGGTCACACGCCAGGTGCTATCGAAAACAATCTGCGGGCAATGGTCAGGGCTGCTCAGAAGAGCGGGGCGAGTGTTTTGCTCGTCGGTATGGGGATCCCTGCTAATTACGGGCCCGCATATCGAAAAGCGTTTCAGGGGATCTATTCTGATTTGGCCGCGACACTTTCCGTTACCCTGCTCCCCTCACTTTTTGATGACATCTTCCTGCGCCCCGGATTATTACAAGCCGACGGGATTCACCCGAACCAAAAAGCACAGCGACTGATCTGCGATACCATCTTGCAGGCACTGCAGCCTCTGCTCCAATGAGCCCCACCTGTTGCTCCCCTTAGGATGGGGAACAGATTCCACCCGCGCTTGCCTCAGTCAGGGTTCTTCGACACCAATCTCGCGCTTGCGCCGGGCCACAAAGTCGTCCAGCGCCTCGCGCCGCGACACCTCCAAAGCCGGCGGCTCAAACTCCGATAGAATTGCCTGCCACAAGTCGGTCGCACGTTCGGTGGCCTCTTTGCCCCCCGCCGCCTGCCAGTTCTCATGGTTCTGCCAATTGCTCAGGAACGGTTCATAAAAGGCGTTCTCATAACGCGCCATAGTATGTTCGGCGCCAAAAAAGTGGCCGCCCGGCTCGATGGATTTTATTGCATCGATGCCCAACGCATCTGCCGAAGTATCGATCGGCCCGAGCATGTGCACCAGATGCTGGATGATCTCAATATCCAGTATGAATTTCTCAAATGAGGCAACCAACCCCCCTTCTAGCCATCCTGCCGCATGGTAAATCACGTTGCCGTGCCCCATGACACCGCCCCATAGCGCCATCTGAGTCTCATACACCCCCTGTGCATCTGCGGCATTTGAGGCATTGCAGGCGCTGGTGCGGTACGGCAGACCATAGCGACGCGCCAGTTGCCCCCCCGCTAGATTCGCCTTGGCGTTTTCAGGCGTTCCGAACGTGGGTGCCCCGGAACGCATATCCACGTTTGAAGTAAAGCCGCCGTACACAACAGGAGCGCCAGGGTGAAAAAGCTGAACCATCGCAAGACCCATCAGGGCTTCCGCGTTTTGCTGTACCAGACCCGCTGCCATGGTGACCGGCGTCATGGCGCCCAGCAGCGTAAACGGCGTCACAATCACGGCCTGGCCCAGACCCGCAAGGGCCAGCGCGCCGTCTGACATGGCTTCATCCAGTTTGCGCGGCGAGTTGACGTTGATATTGCCGATCAGACCTGGACTCAGCCGCAACTCATCGAGGCTGATTCCGCGGGCCAGAGCCAGCATTTCGGCCGCGTCATTCACCCTGCCACGCCCTATCGGAATAGCCGAGAACACCTTGTCCGTGAGCGTCAGATTCGCTCGATAGCTGTCAAGGTGTCGGGTCTGGGCAGGTAGATCAGTGGTGGCGACGGTCTGGTTGCCAAACACACTGATCACGTCGAAGTACTGACCCAGACTGATGAGGCGTTGGTAGTCTGCAAAGTTGCCGGGTCGGCGCCCATTGACCCGATCGTGCACGTTAGGCGGCCCTGAGACCATCCCAAAGTGGATCCGGTTATTGCCCAGAGTAATGGCGTGACCCACATTACGCGGTGTCAGGGTAAATTGAGTGGGCGCACGTGCGATCAATTCGAGAATCATGTCCGGATCCACACAGACAATGCCCCGTCCAGCATCCACTTTGGCACCTTCCCGAGCAAAAGCCTGGCGCACAGCCTTGCTCATGACCTCGATGCCCAGGTCGCGAATCACCTCAAGTGAGGCCTGATGAATCGCTTCGACCTGATCTTGCGATAATGGCTCGATGGGGGGATAACGATTGACCAGTGGCCCGAACACGGGTTGGGAGACACGGGTGGTAGCACGGCGCTCCGCCTTGCGCTGGGCACGAGCTTTTTTTCGCCCTGCCCGGCTTGGTGCTTTGTCCTGTGACCCCTCTGACATAGTCCCGCTCACCCGTCCTTGTCGCGCTCAAGGCTTAGAGCATGAACAACTCTGGGATCGATTGCCAGTATCGATGCGTCGATGGGACATTTAGACGCGACCGATTCCTTGGCAACAGAATCTCTACGGCCAGGGTTAACCCAGAACGGCTTTGGTTGCTTCGGCCATAATTTGTGGAATCTGATCCAGAGTGGTTTCGTCAGTCACGATGGGAGGTGCAATGCAATAAGCATCACCGCGCACCCGCGAAAACATGCCCCGCTTCACGGTTTCTGCGTGAATGCGAGAACCGATTGCCTCACTGGCATCAAACGGAGTCTTAGCCGCCTTGTCTTGCACATATTCCACTGCGCACATCAGCCCGAGGCCGCGAACCTCACCCACGTGGGGGTGATCGGCCAACGCCTCTTTAAGTTTAACGAGTAAGCGCCGGCCTTTATCCCGGGCCTGATCGACGAATTGCTCGCGCTCTATCAGGTCGAGCATAGCGAGCGCCACCGCACAACCCACTGGATGAGAACTGTAGGTATAAGCGTGCATCCACGGGGAGCCGCTATCATTCATCACAGCTGCTATTTCGTCACTGATTCCGATTCCGCCCAAGGGGAAATAACCGGAAGTGATAGCCTTGGCAAACTGGATTAGATCCGGCTGAACACCCCAGTGCTCCAGACCAAACATCCGCCCGGTACGACCGAAGCCGGTGATCACCTCGTCCGAGACTAAGAGCACATCATACTTATCGCAGATCTGGCGGATTCGTGGAAAATAATCATCCTGGGGTACGATCACTCCACCGGCACCCTGTACGGGTTCGGCGATGAACATGGCCACGGTATCGGGCCCTTCTTCCAGGATTTTTTTCTCCAGTTCATCCGCGGCAGCGATGCCCTGGCTCGAAGCCCCTTCTGGCGCCTCATACAGATAAGGATAAGGGCTTGGTATGTGGGAAAACCCCGGGATGCGGGGCTCAAACATGCCCCAATAGGGCGCGATCCCGGTGGCGCACATGGCAGCGAAGGTCACACCATGATAGCCCCAGATCCTGGAAATCACCTTGGTTTTCTCTGGCTTACCCATGAGTTTCCAGTAGTAGCGAGCCATCTTGATATTACTGTCCGTCGATTCTCCTCCACCGGAAGTCAGGTAAAAATGATTAATGCCGGGATAGGTCAGCCCAGCCAGACGCTCGGCCAGCTCGATGGCACGGGGGTTGGTGCTGCCTACATAGCCAGAGGCAAACGCCATCTCTTTCATCTGGCGCGCCGCGGCGTCAGCAAGTTCGCTGCGGCCATTACCGGCGGTGTTATTCCAAAGGCCTGACAAGCCATCGATAAATCGATTGCCTTCCACGTCTACAAGATACGCGCCCTCTCCTCCGGCCCAGACTTGCGCTGTTGCATGCGCGCTGGGGCTATGGAGTGGATGTACCAGGTGAGCCGCATCTCGATTGACCAGAATCTGTTGCTGTGCTGTCATCATCGCTCCTCAGGTAAAGATCGCAACCCGTTCCGATCGCCGGGATCGGGGTAGATTCATGAATCTACGCGTCCGGGGCGGCCATTGGGTTATTCGGGTGGGCTGTCCACTGTATTTTCTCTTCGGACTTAATCATCCGGCCCGTTCGCAGATCCACTTCATTTTCAAGGGTACGCAAAGTAAGGCAGTTTTCGACCGGGCACACCGTAACACATAAATTACAGCCTACACATTCCTCTTCAACCACCTCATAGTGACGGCGGCCGTTCATTCGTGCGCTGATTGCCTGGTGAGACGTATCTTCGCAGACGATGTGACATCGACCACACTGGATACACAAGTTCTGATCAATCTGCGCCTTAACCGTGTAGTTAAGATTAAGGTGCTGCCAGTCTGTCAGTGAAGGCACAGCCTGCCCAACCGCTTGACCCACGGAGCTCAGTTCCATTCTGGCAAGATAACGGGACAGGCCATCGACCATATCATCGATGATCTTGAACCCATGGGTCATCGCAGCCGTGCACACCTGAACATTCCCGGCTCCCAGCAGGATGAACTCCGCAGCATCACGCCAGTTACTGACACCGCCAATGGCTGAGATCGGCACTCCTGCGCAGTCCGGATCCCGGGCAATATCCGAGACCATGTGCAGGGCGATCGGTTTCACTGCCGGGCCGCAGTAACCGCCGTGGGTGGCACGTTGATCAATTGTCGGCACAGCACTGAACGAGTCCAGATCTACTGACATCACTGAACTAATGGTGTTAATCAGTGATACCGCATCCGCGCCGCCTTTGAGTGCGGCCCGGGCTGGCTGACGGATATCGGTGACATTGGGGGTTAACTTAACGATGACCGGCAGCCCAGAATACTGTTTGCACCAGGCCGTAACCATTTCGACATATTCGGGGACCTGCCCGACCGCGGCACCCATTCCCCTTTCGGACATGCCGTGGGGGCAACCAAAGTTGAGTTCGACGCCATCAGCCCCGGTATCCTCAACCCGGGCGAGCACCGATTTCCAGGCCTCCTCAGTACAGGGCACCATGAGCGACACCACCAGTGCCCGATCTGGCCAGTCTTTCTTCACCTGGGCAATTTCTTCCAGGTTAGTCTGAAGCGGCCGATCGGTGATCAGTTCGATGTTATTAAACCCGATCACACTACGATCCTTGCCGTGCATCGCGGCATAACGAGGTCCACTGACATTAACGATCGGAGGCCCATCTTCGCCCAGTGTTTTCCAGACCACCCCACCCCAGCCGGCCTCAAACGCACGATTCACGTTATAGGCTTTGTCCGTGGGTGGCGCCGACGCCAACCAGAACGGATTCGGCGACTCAATCCCGATAAAGCTTGTTTTGAGTTCACTCATATTCGTGTTCCTTTATCTAACCCGCTCCCTGAAAGTCAGTCCGTCCCGCCAGCAGACAGCGTCTCATGGATCGCGTTGGCGGCCAGTTTGCCATCCTGGACCGCACTGACGGTCAAGTCATCACCCCCGGCGATACAATCCCCCCCGGCCCAAACGCCCGCCTGGGAAGTCAGTCGATTAGCGTCAACCACCAATCGTCCTCTTTCCCGTTTGAATCCTGCCAGCGCCTCCGCCAGGGGTTGAGGCGCTTGACCGATCGCTTTGAATACCATATCGGCGTCGAGCACAAAATTGGGTGGCCGTCTCTGCCCATCTGGCCCACCCGTTACGTGGAACTCAACCCCGGTCACAGAACCGTCTTGATGCACGACAGATTCAGGCTGAGCCCAGAATCGGATGGTGACGCCCCGGATCCGGGCAAAGTCCTGCTCTTTCGCACTGGCTTTCATCTGTTCGGGGCCCCGCCGATACACCAGCGTGACATCTTCGGCCCCGAGTAACTTAGCCTGAACCGCAACATCAATTGCGGTCATCCCGCCCCCTATTACCACCACCCGTTTGCCCACAGGAATGGAAGATAACCGTGTGGCCTGACGCAGCCGGTCAATAAAATCAACCGCGTCCTCCACCCCGGCAGAGGTTTCCCCTGGGATTCCCAGCGTATTGCCCCCGCCCAGGCCCAGGCCCAAAAAGACGCCGTCGTGACGGTCTCGAAGATCGGCCAGGCTAAAGTCGTGGCCGAATGTTTTACCGTGCGCTATTTCTATCCCCCCCACCGATGTAATGAAGCGTGACTCGCGTTGAGCGAAATCATTGAGCATTTTGTAGGCTGCCAGGCCGTACTCGTTGAGGCCGCCGGTTTTCTCACGCGCCTCATACACCACGACCGAATGACCCATTACCGCCAACCGATGCGCACACGCGAGCCCGGCCGGGCCAGCGCCCACGACTCCGACCGATCGTCCTGAGTCGCTGGCTCGCGAAAAATAATTCACATCCTGATCCAGCGCCTGGTCAACAGCGTAACGCTGTAACAACCCGATCGTCACTGGCCGGTCATCGTCCTGGTTGCGTACACAGGCATGCTCACACAGCGTCTCCACCGGACAGGCACGGGCACAAGTTCCCCCCATGATATTTTCTTGGAGAATCAGACCCGCCGCGCCCGCCGGGTTGTGGTTGGCGATCATGCGGATAAAACCCGGGACGTCGATTCCGGTCGGACAGGCCTCAAGACACGGCGCATCGAAACAAAAATAGCATCGCTCGGCCTCAACCCGTGCACCGTTGGCCTCCAGTGGCGAATGCATTTCGCAAAAATTGTGCCGACAGTCCTCCTCACCCAGGCGCGCTGCGGCAATCCCAGCCGGCCCATTGTGCGCAGTTGCAATCAACTCCACTTTTGTTCCTCCCCCGGCTTGCGATTGATCATAGGACCTGATCGTTCAGCCGGGCTCATGACACCAGCGTGACCCACAGCCATGTCCTGTTAGCGCTTCACACAAACCGGTGCGGTATGTTCTCGGACTTTCGCAATTGCATCGAAATACGGAGCAAAGGGCGGTCGTTTAATGTACCGGCCTGCTCCCCTTTCGACATTCAACTGGCCGTCTTTGAATACCACCTTACCCTGGCTAAGGGTATGTGAGGCGGTTCCCCGGACGGTCATACCTTCGAAGATGTTGTAATCCACGTTCTGGTGGTGGGTCTTGGCCGAAATCGTCTTGGTCGCCTCAGGATCCCAGACCACCAGGTCGGCATCTGCACCCACGTCCATGGAACCCTTATGTGGGTACATGTTGAATATCTGTGCCGCGTTGGTCGAGGTCACCCGGACAAATTCATTCATCGTTAATTTGCCGGTGTTGACTCCCGTGTGCCACAGAACTTCCATCCGATTCTCCACACCTCCCGTACCATTGGGAATCTTGCTGAAATCTTCTTTCCCCATTGCTTTTTGATCCGCGCAAAAGCAGCAGTGATCGGTAGCGGTCGTTTGCAGATTGCCCGACTGCAGACCTCGCCATAACGCCCGTTGGTGATCTTTAGGACGAAAGGGCGGACTCATCACATGGGCGGCCGCGGTATCGAAATCCTTGTTCAGATAGACCGAGTCATCCACTAACAGGTGCCCTGCCAAAACCTCCCCGAAGACCCGCTGGCCTTCATTTCGGGCACGGGTTACTTCCTCCAGTGACTCTTTGGCCGATACGTGCACCAGATAAACCGGTGTTCTTAATGCCTGGGCTATACGAATCGCCCGATTGGCTGCCTCGCCTTCGACCTCAGGCGGGCGTGACTGTGGGTGCCCCTCCGGGCCGGTGATGCCCATATCGAGCATCTTGCGTTGCAACTGCCATACCAGTTCGCCGTTTTCGGCGTGTACCGTAGGCAAGGCCCCCAATTCCCACGCGCGGCTGAAACTATTCACCAGGATTTCGTCATCAGCCATGATCGCACCTTTATAGGCCATGAAGTGCTTGAAACTATTGACCCCATGCTCGTGTACCAATGTGCCCATATCCGCGTGCACTGAATCGTCCCACCAGGTGACAGCCACATGAAAGGCGTAATCCGAAACAGACTTTTCAGCCCACTCGCGCCATTGCTGAAATGCGCTGAGCAAAGGTGTCTGTGGAGAGGGAATTACAAAATCAATGATACAGGTCGTACCACCCGCCAGACCGGCTGCTGTCCCGGTATAAAAGTCTTCGCTGGCGACTGTTCCCATGAAGGGCAATTGCATATGAGTATGCGGGTCGATCCCCCCGGGCATCACAAACTGACCACCAGCATCTACGACCTCGACACCTGAAGGGGCATCGAGGTCGAGACCCACCTGGGCGATCCTGCCATCCTTGCAGTAAACATCCGCCTTGAAGCTTTGTTCTGCTGTTACAACGGTACCGCCTTTAATGATGACACTCATGATTAGATCTCCCTGGTTTAGCTGCGGTTACCGACTAAAAAGCGGCGTCCCAGACTGCGTGACTCCAGGCCCCCGCCGGCGCCTTGGAAATAACAGGATCAGAACCTCCGCTCATCAACGTGGCCACGGTACGCTCGTAATCCGCCTCTACCAGCTTGCCGCCGCCAGCGGTGAGCTTGTTAATCTCACCCATCATCCGTCGCTGGTGCTTCTGTGTCTGGGCGCCGGTCTCATCGTTCTCAAGTACGATGTCGGCAGCGGCATCGGAATTCTCTCTGGCCCAGGCCCAGCCCTTCATGGACGCACGAACGAATCGCGCCATTTTGTCTACAAAAGCTGAGTCTGCCAGGTTAGCTTCCAGCACATAAAGGCCATCTTCCAATGTCGCCACACCCTGATCTTCGTACTTAAACGTAACCAGTTCATCGGCGCCGAGACCAGCATCAATGATCTGCCAATACTCGTTGTAGGTCATGGTCGAAACACAGTCCGCCTGTTTTTGCAGAATGGGGTCAACATTGAATCCCTGCTTCAGCACCGTTACGCCCCCGCTGCTTCCGTCGGTGGGTGTGCCGAGCTGACTCATCCAGCTCAGGAAGGGATATTCGTTGCCGTAGAACCAGACTCCCAACGTCCGGCCGGGGAAATCCTGAGGAGTTTTGACGCCGCTGTCCTTACGACAGGTGAGCATCATGCCTGAGCGCTTGAACGGCTGGGCGATATTCACCAGGGCCAGGCCTTTCTCGCGAGATGCCAATGCCGAAGGCATCCAGTCGATAATGACATCTGCGCCACCACCGGCGATCACCTGGGGTGGTGCAACATCTGGGCCCCCGGGCTTGATAGTGACATCCAGGCCTTCCTCTTTATAGAAACCCTTATCCTGCGCGACAAAATACCCGGCAAACTGCGCCTGGGTTACCCATTTCAACTGCAAGGTCACTTTGTCGGCTGCCAGGGCAGTCGCACTGACCAGTCCTAATGCCATAACGGTAACGAGTGTACTAAATCTCTTTCTCATCTTGAGCCTCCTCTAGTTGGTTAAGCTTGCCCGATTACAGGCGTTTTCCTGATAGTTTCCGAAAAGATGGATGCCAGAAGGTGGCACGCCTTTCCGCAACCGCCAGTAAACCATAAAACAAGGATCCGGACACGGCCGCTAAGGCAATCGCCGCCCAGACCATTTCCATATTCATCCGCCCGGCCTCGGTCGAAATCCGAAAACCAATCCCCACAATCGGGGTTCCGAAAAATTCCGCCACGATCGCGCCGATCAGGGCAAGGGCAGAATTGATTTTGAGTGCGTTAAAAATGTACGGCAGCGCATTGGGCAATCGCACTCGTGCAAAAGCCTGCCAGTGGTTTGCCCCCACTGATCGCATCAGATCGAGTTCCATGGCACCTGAACTCCCCAGACCCGCGATGGTATTCACCAGCATCGGAAAGAAGGTCATGATGACCACGACAGCCGCTTTGGATTGCCAGTCAAAACCGAACCACATCACCATAATCGGCGCGATACCTACAATCGGGATCGCGCTGACCAGGTTGCCCACCGGTAACAGTCCACGGCGCAGAAAAGGAACCCGGTCTGCAATCAGCGCGATCGCAAAACCTGCCAGATTCCCGATCACAAACCCGGGTACTACCGCCCGCACCACCGTCTGGCGAAAGTCAGCGGCAAGCACCGGCACAGACGAAGCGATTGCGTCGCCCACCAGGCTTGGCGGAGGTAGCAGAACCCGTGGGACTCCAAAACCGACAGTGATCAACTCCCACAACATTAAAAACCACGCCCCGAAGAGGCCTGGCACAAGCAACTGATAGAGAACACCTCGCCAGGGCTCTGACGGGGTCGCAATAGAGAACTGGCGCATCGCATCCCAAATGGCAAATGCCAGTGCCGCTACCAGAAACCAGAAACCCGCTCCCGCCACCCCTTGGATATTTTGCGCGTGCACCAGTTCCGATACACCTGATAACCCCAAGACCACAGACAGCAACTGGATCAGATGCCGCGCTGTCAGACCCAAGTTCGTGATCACCGATAGACTGAGGCTAATCGCAAGCGCACCAACGGTCATGCTGACCCCCCAACCTGGGATGTGGAGCCACGATACAGCGGGTGCCGGCTCCTGCAATAGCGCAAGTGCGAGGAAACCACCCGTCATAAGTGGGACGCCAGTAAACCCTTCGAACCAGCGGCGCGTCATGCCCGAACGACCTGCCCGCCCTTAAGCCGGTACAGAGCAATACGCTCACAAAAGCCCACGGCAGTGACAAGCAACGCAGAGACCACCGATGCCACAATCAAAGCGGCCCAGATCATCGTCGTCTGTCCATAATAGGATCCGGTCAACAGTCGCGCTCCCAGCCCGCCCTGGCCTCCCGTGGGTAACTCGGCCACGATCGCACCCACCACACTAAGCGCAATCGCCACTTTCAATGAAGTAAACAGGAACGGGATAGATGAAGGCAGGCGCAACTTGAAAAAAACCTGCATGCTGTTAGCGTGATAAGTATGCATCTGGTCCAGCAGCATAGGCTCGGGAGAACGCAACCCCTTGACCATGCCCACTACCACCGGAAAGAAGCACAAATACATCGAGATCACTGATTTCGGGAAAAGGCCGGTAATACCGATTGACCCCAGCACCACGATAATCATAGGCGCTAAGGCGAGAATGGGAACGGTCTGTGAGGCAATGATCCAGGGCATCAGGCTACGATCCAGCGTCGTTACATAGACAATGCCGATCGCGAGCCCAATACCCAGCAAGGTACCCAAACAAAAGCCCAGCAGTGATGAGGAAAGCGTGATCCCCGCGTGGTAGACCAGGCTGCGCTTGGAGGAAACGCGCTTATCCAACACAGTCTTCTTAAGCTCCAGACCCACCTGGTGCGGTGCGGGCAATACCGGTCGCTCCATACGCCAAGCATCTGTGGCCAGTTGACCCAGATTCCAGTTCACGTTGCGCTTGTCATAGCGATCGATCAACTGGGTGCTATTCAGGTACACCGCACCGGCGTACCAGATCAGAATCAATCCCATAATCACGACCAGCACAGGCAACAGCCGGCCCTGCCCGTGACTGACCTCACTCATCGTCATAACTGTGGCCCGCTTTGAGGCCTTGGCGTACCCGATGCGCCAGAGCAAGAAACTCAGGAGTTTCCCGGATATCCAGCGACCGTTGCGCCGGCAGGCTACATTCAATCACGTCCATCACCCGGCCTGGTCTGGGTGACATCACCACAACTCGCGTCGAGAGAAAAACCGCTTCGGGGATCGAATGGGTCACGAAGACAACGGTCTTGCCGGTTTTACGCCACAGTTGCAGCAACTGCTCATTCAGGTGATCACGGGTAATCTCATCGAGCGCCCCGAAAGGCTCATCCATTAACAGTAACTGGGGTTCAACACTCAACGCACGGGCAATTGAGACCCGCTGCTGCATGCCACCGGATAATTGCCAGGGGTACTTATTTTCGAAGCCGCCAAGATTAACCAGTTCAAGATAGCGCGCCGCACGCTGGCGCTGTTCAGAACGGCTCACTCCCATGATCTCCAGGGGTAGCAATACATTCTGCCTCACGGTTCGCCACGGGTAGAGAGCGGGTGCCTGAAACACATAACCGTAGGCGCGGTCCTGACGCGCCTGTTCAGGGCTGACGCCGTTTACCAGAATATCGCCAGCAGTGTGTGACTCAAGATCAGCGATGACCCGAAGCAGCGTGGTCTTCCCGCAACCCGATGGCCCGATCAGGGAGACGAATTCTCCTTCTGTGATCTCCAGATTAATACCCGCGAGCGCGTGAACGGGTCCATCCGGGGTATTGAAATCAAGCGAAAGCTGATCCACCTGAACGACCGCAGTAGAGTGGGAGGTCGACTGACTCATAATTGATTTAACGTCAGACGAGGCTCAATCGCCGGCCTGCTCCGCCTTGCTCAATACTGCGTGATACATCACGTTGGCGCCGGCCGTAGACCACGCCGGCTCGATATCCTCAACCTCGTTGTGACTGATACCATCGACACACGGTATGAAGATCATAGAGGTAGGTGATGCGTGTGCGATGAAGCAGGCATCATGTCCGGCCCCGGCCACAATCTTCCGTGAGCTATAGCCACAGTTCTTAGCCGCAGAGTTGACCGCGGCGACACAGCTTTCATCAAATGGCACCGGCGCGTAGTAGAAGATCTCTTCCAGTTGGTAGGAAAGGTCGGCCTGTTCAGAAATATTGCGTATACCCTGGCGGATAGCGTCATCCATATCAGATAACACATCATCATCCGGGTGGCGGATATCAATCGTAAGAAACACCTGCCCAGGAATAACGTTTCGGGAATTAGGATACACATTAAGCATCCCCACCGTTGCGCAGGCCAGCGGCGCGTTGCTGAGGCCTATCTCATTGACCAGACTGATAATCCTGGCTGCCGTCAGCAGAGCATCCTGACGCCGATCCATAGGTGTCGGTCCAGCATGGGATTCCGTGCCGGTTAACTCCAACTCATACCAACGTTGTCCCTGTGCATCGGTCACCACTCCAATCTCGGTGCCTTCCTCAACCAGAATCGGGCCCTGTTCAATGTGCGCCTCAAAATACGCGTGGAGCGGCCGACCCATGGGCTGGTCACCAGCATAGCCAATACGCTCAAGCTCCTCACCCATCGTGCGGCCCTGCGCATCTGCCCGAGACAGGCCATAGTCAAGATCATAGACGCCTGCGAAAACGCCGGACGCTACCATTGCCGGTGCAAAACGGCTGCCCTCTTCGTTAGTCCAACAGACTGCCTCTACCGGGTGACGAGTGCAGATGTCATGATCGTTCAACGCACGAATCACTTCCAACCCGGTGAGAACACCGTAAACACCATCAAAACGGCCGCCCGTAGGTTGGGTATCAAGATGACTGCCTGCGACCACCGGAGCCAGGTCCGGATCAGACCCGCCGCGCCGGGCAAAGATATTGCCCATCTGGTCGACAGTGACAGTGCAACCCGCCTCACGGCACCACTGGACGAACAGGTCGCGAGCTTGTCTATCGAGGTCAGTCAAAGCCAGGCGGCAAGATCCGCCTTTCTCTGTCGCCCCAATCTCGGCCATCGCCATCAACGAACTCCACAGGCGATCGCCGTTGATCTTCAATGTTGCTTCCTGGTTCACACTCTTAACTCCTTTTATATTCCATCGTCCCTGCCCTGGGGGATGACGTCAGTTAAGGTCAGTCAGTCCACCATAGGTCTCGGGGCGCCGGTCACGGAAGAACTGCCAGGTATCCCTGACCTGGCGCACCATGTCCATATCCAACTCGTGGATCAAAAGTTCATCTTTGTCCGGACTGGCCTGTGCTTCTATCTGGCCACGCGGATTGACGAAATAACTTGAGCCGTAGAACTCACCGATATTCCAGGGCGCCTCAGTACCCACACGATTGATCGCCGCGATAAATACGCCGTTGGCCGCAGCCGATGCAGGCTGTTCCAGTTCCCACAGGTACTGCGACAAGCCCGCTACTGTGGCTGAAGGGTTGTAGATAATCTCAGCACCGTTGAGCGCCAGGGCCCGCCAACCTTCGGGGAAATGTCGGTCATAGCAAATATAGACCCCGATCCTGCCGTAAGCGGTATCAAAAACCGGCCAGCCGGAGGCGCCAGGCTTAAAAAAGAACTTTTCCCAGAACCCAGCCACATGCGGCAAATGAGTTTTCCGGTACTTGCCCAGATAACGCCCATCAGCATCAATCACGGCAGCAGCGTTGTAGTAGACCCCGGTCATCGCTTCTTCATAGATCGGGACAATGATCACCATATTGTGCTTACGAGCGTATTCACACATCAATTGCGTGGTATGGCCGTCGGGGATTACCTCGGCAGCCGCATACCATCGGGCATCCTGACTTGGGCAGAAGTATGGCTGCGTGAAGACTTCCTGAAAGCACAGAATCTGTACACCCGCTGCACCGGCCTGATCAATCAGCGGAAGGTGTGCCGCTAACATGGCGTCCCGGATCTCCTCAGGAGAGGAGTCGGTCCCCGCCTTGAGACTCATCTGAATCAACCCTGATTTCAGTTTACTCATCTGTGCTCCCTTGGGTCTTGATCGTTATAGGATTCCCAGCATCACCGCTGTACGCCTGCGCCCCGTTCAGCACCTTTATTAATCCGGGGTTCCTCTCGCTTGTAACAGTTCCTAACCATCTGGTCAACTTTTCAGGTTACTAATTCTTCATCGCGCAGGCCTAACCCCCGAACCAGCACGGCGACCACATCTGGCGCTGCCAGATCATAAATCTCAGCATCGTAGTCCTTTGCCCCGGTCACGGCCTCGATCTGGGTCTGGAAATCTGCATAAGTTTGCGTCACCGCCCAGATCATGAAGAACGCATGGGCAGGTTCAATCGCGGCCATCCGGCCTTCTCGCTGCCACCGCCGAAAAACCAGACCCTTCTCTTCCACCCACTCACGCAATTGTGATCGCAGTTGCTCCCCAATGATGGGCGCCCCACTGATCACTTCCATAGCAAAAAGACGCGATGCCTCGGGGTAGTTCCTCGACAGTGCCAACTTGCGGGTGATGTATTGACTGATGGCAACCCGGGGGCTCGTGTCGAGCGCGATATCTCCAAGCGCATCGAGCCAGAGTGCGACCACTTGCTCGATCACGACGCGGTAAAGGTCTTGCTTAGTCTTAAAGTAATACAGCACGTTGCCTTTGGGCAGTGCAGCATGGCGGGCGATTTCATCCACGCGGGCACCATCGTAACCTTTACGGGAAAAAACCTGGGTCGCGGCGTGCACAATCTTATCGCGCTGGCGGTTGCCGATACTGCGCGATTCGGCTGGGCCAATCCGCAACGGGCCGGAGCGCTTGGAAGGTTGGAGTTGATTTTCCATGACGCCAGCCATTTTGATTCAGGTTTGACCGAATGGTCAACTTTCGCCGCGCAGCGCTTCCAGCCCTTACCCGCGAGGTTCCCGTCTTAAGCGAACCGCGGAGTGCACCAGCAGCACACAGATCACGATCGTACCTCCCACTATGGTTCTCCACCCTGGGTTCTCACCGATCACCCACCACACCCATAGGGGCGCCAATACTGCCTCCAGCAAAGTCAGCATCGCGACCTCCGGTGCGGGCAGATACCGCGGACCCAAGGTCATCAAAACCAGCGCCAGCGGCAAAACCAGGAGACCGCCCACCCCCAACCACAGCCACTGCATTGAATCCATCACCGGGAACAGCGCAAACGGGGCAGACAGAGCTGCCGCAAGAAGCAACCCCACTGCTGCGGCTGGCACCATATTGATTTCGCGGTGACCCCGAAGAATTGTGTACATCAATGCCAATAGCACTGCGTTGGCCAACGCCAACGAGTCGCCATACCACTGAATCCCACCCAGACTACCACTCGCGACCATCATCAATCCAAATGCCGCGCCTAAGATCGCCCATCGTGTCGCCCTGACGACTCGCTCGCCATAAAGGATTCTGGATAACACCGCCGCGATTAACGGGGTGCAGGCAAAAATGATGAGTACGTTAGCGACACTGGTATATGAAAAAGCGCAATAGAAAATGATAGAGCACGTGGCCTGCAGGCAAGCGACGAAAATACCCCAACGACCCAGCCTTCGGGCCGCCAACCAGAAGCCTCCGCGAACAAAGCACACGTAACCCAACAGGATCACGAATCCTCCTAAAAGCCCCCGTCCAAAGGTGAGGGTGAACGCGTCCACCGCCGTCAGCCGAATCAGCAAAGCGTCTGGGGTAAACACCAACACCCCGGCCAGCGTGAGCAAGAATCCCTTTCGATACTCCCCTTTCATGCCTAGCAATATCCGCTGAACTGACCTGGTGCGAGCCCGGTAGGCCCTTTTATCTCAGGGTGCTTCAGTTGTGCTCCTTTTGCTCACCGTCAATAAACGCTTCAATCGCCCCCGGGGGCAGCGCCCCTGCATGCACTGCTTTGAGTACACCCGCGGGGGCGTAGAGTAAAAACGTGGGTGTGCCCCGAAAGGCAAGACCGCTCTGGCGAGTGTAAAACTCGACCACGTCTTGCGCTTCGCCAATCAGGTTGGGGAAAGTGACTCCGTGCTCTTCAGTAAAAGCCCAGGCCTCCATTACGGCATCAGCGCCATCCAATGACAGACCCATTAATGCGAGATTCCCGTCGCGGTGGCGTTCATGCAGTTGGGCCTGGCCTGCCATCTCCTTCGCACATACAGGGCAAAGGTGAGACCAGATCATCACCACCAGCCACCGATCCTGGGGAATCTGATCGCTAAAATTGACGATCCGCCCTTCAAAGTCAGTGAATGATTCTGTGGCCCAAGCACAGGTACCACCCGCCACCAGGCTGATGAGCCCCGCGCTGGCGATAAGTGAGCAGGCGTTGCGCCGGTTCATGATTTCCTTCCTAGCGGTTCAGGCGCTTTTCCATAACTGACCAGCAGGACGCCGCCCACTACGAGCGCCATACCCACCACCGCCCTGGTATTGAGTGTTTCTCCAAACAGAGGCCACGCCATCAGTGCAGTAACCGGAGGAACCAGAAAGAACAGGCTGGCAACCCGCGTCGCCGCCTGCGCCCTAACCAGAAGCCAGAGCACGGTCATCGCCCCGAGCGACAAAACCACGACGAGCCAGGTGAGCGCAAAGATAAACTCTCCTGTCCAGCGCACTTGAGCGCTCTCAAATACCAGGGCGAGCAGACCCATCATCACGGCCGCTGCCAGAAACTGTAAGAATGAACCACTTAACAAATTCATCTCGCTACAGAAACGCTTCTGATAGAGCGTTCCAACACTCATTCCGATCACCGCAATAACGCACACCACCACACCCCCGGCCGAACTGTCGAAATGCCCAAAGTATCGAGAGGACACCAGCGCCACTCCAACCGTGCCCAGAATCAAACCTGCCCACTGGCGCAGCCGGACTGACTCCGACAGCATCGGCCCGACCAGCACCGCCGTAAGCATGGGCTGCATCCCTACGATCAAAGCACTGTCCCCAGCCGACACGCCCATACTGATCCCGGCGTAAATTCCACCCAGATAAACACCGTGCACCAGCAAACCGGCAGTCATGATGTGCCAGACGCTGCGCCAATCTTTGGGTCGTGCAACACCGGCCAGAAGAGACAAGAGCCCCAGAATTGCGGCTACCAGCGCGAATCGAATTGCCAGAAAGGTCGCTGGCTCTGCGTAGGGCAAGCCCATTTTTGCCCCGATAAATCCGGTGCTCCATAACACGACGAACAGTGCTGGTGCGCCGGAGAAGAGCAAAGAGGTGCGGGGAGGAGTTGAATCCTGACTCATTGATATCAGCTGGGGGTGTCAACATTGGAATTTGCGTAGTCTAGGCGATCGACCCAGTCTTGACTTACCAAGTCCCTGACTTGAGTTTCGCTCACTTCAGCCCTATCTAAGGGGTGACCCAGATTGGAGCGACCTTAGATGAGTAACAACCCATTTGTCACGGTGGTCACCGCCGAGAACTTCCCACAAGAGGTCATCGCGCTTTCGGCATCAGTCCCGATTCTGGTGGATTTCTGGGCGGACTGGTGTGCCCCATGCAAAATGCTGATGCCCGTACTCGATAAGATTGCGCTGGAATACGATGGCAAGATCCGGGTGGCCAAAGTGGATACCGAGGCGGATCCCGAACTTGCTACTACCCACGCAATACGCAGCCTCCCCACAGTAAAGGTGTTCCGCCATGGGGTCGCGGTGGATGAATTTATGGGTGCGCTGCCCGAGCAGGCCGTGCGTGAAGTGGTAGAGCGTCATATTGAACGACCCGCAGATGCCCAGATCGCCCAGGCCCGGACCCTCGCAGCAGATGGCGACTCGGCTGGCGCGGCAACTCTACTGGCGAAAGCACTTGAGAATGACTCCGGTTATGTGCGCCTGCGCCTGGCCCTGGCTGGATACCAACTGGACTCGGGAGATCCCCAGAAGGCAAGCACCACCTTGCGTGAAATTCCCTTAGCGGCCGAACACGAACCCCAAATTAAGCGATTAAGGGCACGCATCGATCTCGCCTTGCGAACCGGCGCCGACTGCGATCCCACTGAGTTAGCGAAAACCGTGGAGCGTAACCCGGACGATCTTACCGCCCGTACTCTCCTGGCCGAGTGTCTGATACAGCAGGGCGAGCAAATGGAAACGGCGATGTCCGAACTACTCGAAGTCATCCGACGGGGTCGGGGGGATGACACTGCCGACCGCGCCCGCCAGACTCTGGTGCAGATCTTCGCCAGCCTGGGCGCGGAAGACGAGCGCGTCGGTCACTACCGGCGTTTGCTGGCACAGGCGCTCAACTGATACCCCGATTCCCCGTGGGTCAGCCCCGCGGATGATGCGTGCTGTGCAACGACTGCAGCCTGGCCCTTGCCACGTGGGTATAGATTTGCGTGGTTGAAAGATCAGCATGGCCCAGCAACATCTGCACACTACGTAAATCTGCGCCATGATTAATTAGGTGGGTGGCAAAGGCATGGCGCAGAGAATGGGGCGACAATTCTGCTCCCAGACCTGCCTGCAGGGCATAACGTTTGATCAGTTGCCAGAACGCCTGTCGTGTCATAGCGCTGCCGCGACGGGTTAGAAAGACCGCGTCGCTGATGCGATCTCGCAGAAGTTCGAGCCGGCCCTGATCGAGATACTCGCGCAACTGTTCCAGAGCTTCTTCGCCCAGTGGAACAATCCGCTCGCGCCCCCCTTTGCCGGTAATCCGCACCAACCCTGTTGTCAGGTCGAGCTCGTTTAATGAAAGCCCGACCAGTTCTGAAACCCGCAGGCCGCTGGCATACATAGTTTCCAGCATGGCTCGATCTCTTCTTCCGAGCGCGGTGTGAGTCGCAGGCATATCCAGTAACTTTTCGATACCCTCTTCCGTGATCGCGCGGGGCAGTGTCCGCCCGATCGCAGGCGAACGGACATCGGCAGTGGGATCAATCTGAATCAACCCCTCGCGAAGCAAGTAACGAAAGAAACGTCTTAGGGTTGAAAGGCGTCGCCCCGAGGACCTCGGGCTAAGACCTGCCCGCACATTGGCAGCGAGATATGCCAATAGATCTGCCCGACTCGCTTTCTCGAGGGTAAGTTTTCGCTTTATCAGCCACGCCTGGAATGCCCGCAGATCAGCACGATAGGCCGCCAGCGTGTTGGGACTGAGGCCCGCCTCAAGCCATACTGCATCCAGGAACTGGTCAAGCAGCGGTGAGTCCGGGACATCAGGCATGGAAACGGTCACTCTATGCGTAAACGACCTAACTGAATCTGCGCAAGCCGGTAACGAAGTTTGGCTTGCAACTTAGGATCTGAAGTGTCATTAAGCAGACGATGGTAAACCGTGCTGGCGTCGTCGAACAGCCCAGCTGATTCCAGCGCCTGGGCGGCCCGGTACAAAGCGCTCTGCGCCCACAGGGCGTCCTGTGCGCCTGACAGGTTCGCTGATTCAATAAAATAGGCAGCACCGCGAACAAAATCACCCAGTTCGATCCAGGACTGCGCTACCCAGTACACCAGTTCACGCTTATGGTCAGGGCTCTGGACCAATGGGGCGGCCGCCGCAAAAAGATCCAACGCCAACTGGTGTTCCCCGAGGAACTGCAGATCAAACATGACCTGCATAACCTGATCAAGGCTGGCGGGTGCAATCGAGTGCAAACGTGAGAGCCACAACTCCAATTCCGTAGCGCCGGCCTGGGCGTTGCCGCCTAGCACTTGAAGCCTTGCGGATCGCAAGACCCAGGCGCCCGGATTCACCCCGGCAACCGGTTGATTGATTAACGCCTGCATCCGGGCCGCGCCCGGAAAATCCGAATCGGCTAGCGCCTGATCCACCAATAACAGCAGGCTCTCGTCATCCAGGTCAGCATAACGACCCAGTTGACCGTTCTGGCCGAACAGCAGATTCACTAACGCGCCCCGCTCCTCCTCCAATAACCGGCGTACCAACCACGCGTAGGCCGCCACCTGATGCCGCGGCGCCAACCCCTGTTGTAGCAGATAAATACAAAGAGCCCGCTCTTCCGTAGCCCCAAGGTCTGTGCTTTGAATCAGCATCTCCCAAACCTCATCCGCTGTCTGTTCTGATAGCCCCCTTGTGTGAAGTATCTTGCGAGCAAATTCCTGATAAGCTTCTATTAATACTGCTTCGCCATTCACGTGCACTAAGGGATCTACCGCCACATCACTGGCAATCAGGTCTTCCACAGCCCGGGCGCGCAGCTCGGCGTACCGCGGACCGGACGCCACTTGCACCAGCATAGCCTGACGTGTTGACGCCAGCACCGCATCATCTGCTGGGATCGACACCGATCCGAGCTGAATCAGGGCCAGCTCGACCGCCTCTGCGCCACTTTGCCACAGGGCATAGCTACGCCACAGTCGCGCCTCGGGTGTCTTAGCCTTCCATAACACGGAGGCGGCCTGTTCCGGTTGGCCCCGCGCCAGCGCGATCCGCGCTCTTAGTAACTGCCAGGACTCCGATTCGGGAGAAAATTCTGTCTCATACGACCGGGCCGCAACTTCAGCGTCTTCGAACCGGCCTTGCTGCTGATAGGTCTGAACGATACGGTAGCGAATCTGCTGCACGATGGTATCGTCCAGTCGGTCCTCACTCAGCAGGGCAAGATAAACCGACAATGCCTTGCTGGCGTCCCCTCGACGTTGCAGCAGATCGCCCAATTTGATTCCGATTTGAAGACGCAACTCTCCCTTCGCTGAAATGAATGCAGACGAAATCTCCGCCTTAAGGGTTTCCCAATGTCCCTGTGCTTCAAGCAGTTGCCAACGAACCTGTTGTCGGGCCTCGCTGGACTCCCCGTCCGCAAGGGGCAGCACCTCCAGCAGGTTCAATGCGAGCTCGTTCAGCCCCTGTTGCCTGATGCGCTCGAGGGCGGGCAGTGCCAGCGAAAGCGTGAACGGGGTTACGGTGCGCAGCGCCTCCCCCGTCGGAGAATCGGACTCTATTTGGGTGTTAGCGTCAGGCTCGATGTGGGTGCGAAATTCCAGATCAAGATCCAGATCCAGATCCAGATTTACGCTAAGGGAGGGGGAGTCGGTGGTGCCTGCTGGTGTCGAAACAGTACCTGTCTGTGCCGCCAGCGAAGCACTCAGTAGGAGACAAAGCAGCCCGACATGACGCGATACAACGTGTCCTGAATTCACCATCACGCGAGGGCGCCAGCTCAAACAGCAAGAGATAATACGCGCTGGAAGTCTCATCCCGAACGGGGGTGTTTCCCCAAGCGTGGTCTGTGGTACGGCTGCGCGGGGCCGCCCCTCAAAAACTCAGGAAATCTTCTCGCGAATTCGCGCTGATTTTCCGGTTCGGCCACGCAGGTAATACAACTTGGCTCGCCTGACGGCGCCACGGCGTCGAACCTCGATCCCAGCTACCATCGGGCTGTGAGTCTGAAAGACCCGCTCAACCCCCTCACCGTAGGAAATCTTACGAACGGTAAACGACGAATTCAGGCCCCGATTCTTGCGGGCGATCACCACACCCTCAAACGCCTGTAGCCGTTCACGGGTACCTTCCTTTACCTTGACTTGGACCCGAACGGTATCGCCGGGGCCAAAATCCGGCACGTCGCCCTTGATCTGTTCGCTTTCCAGTTGCTCAATGATGCTCGTCATTCCGAACTCTCCTGTTCTTCGTATTGCTTCCTGAACGCCGCCAGTAACTGGCGTTCTTCCTCATTTAACTGCTTTTGCGCCAGCAGGTCTGGCCTTCGGAGCCATGTCTGCCCGAGGGCTTGTGTTAACCGCCAGCGTCGAATTTCCTCGTGATTTCCTGTTAATAGCGGCGCCGGTACCCTGGCACCTTCAAAATCTTCGGGCCGTGTGTAATGCGGCCAATCCAGCATGTCGTCACTGAACGAATCCGCCTCTACCGAACCCGCGTTTCCCAGCACGCCGGGCAGGTATCTTACCAGCGCCTCAATTAGCACCATGGCCGGCAGCTCGCCACCGGCCAACACGTAGTCGCCGATGGATACCTCTTCATCGACCTCCTTATCCAGCAGTCGCTGATCTATCCCCTCATAGCGCCCAGCCAGCAGCACCAGTGCGGGGGCGCCTGCAAGACTCCGGACCCGCTCCTGCGTCAACCGCGGGCCCTGGGGGCTCAGGCAGATTACCCGCCCGTGGCCCGACGACCGCGCCGCACGTATCGCAGCCGCCAGCGGTGGCGCCTGCATGACCATCCCGGGGCCCCCACCGTAAGGTCGCTCATCCACCCGCCGGTAACGATCCTCACAAAAGTTGCGCGGATCCCACAATTCCAGTTGGAGCTTTTTGCGCTCCAACGCGATTCGGGTCATTCCGGACCCGCGTACCGCATCAAACATCTGCGGGAAAATACTGACTACATCTATACGCATAACTGTTGCATTCGAGCCCGGAGAAACTCATGCGCCCCTCAGAAATCCTTGTCCCAGTCGACTACCATTCGACCGGTGTCCAGATCGACCTCCCGAACCGTCTCCGGCAGGTACGGAATCAGGCGCTCTCGTTCTCCGCTCAGTACCAACACATCATTTGCACCGGTCTCTATCAGGTGGTCCACCCGACCCAGCGGCTCACCCGCCAGGTTGACCACTTCCAGCCCCTCCAACTGGTACCAGTAATACTCGTCTTTTTCCGGTGCGGCTAGCCATTGCGGCCACACCGCAATGTCTACTCCGATCAGCGCCAGTGCCTGATCCCTATCCTCGCACCCTTCCAGTTGCGCGACCACACCCTTGCCGTGTCGCTGCCCCGCTATCAGGACGACCTCTTGCCAATTGGCACCGCGGCGCAACAGCCAGCGCGGATGCTCCAGAATCGAACCCCGTTCCCGGGAATAGTCAAAGACCCGGACCCAGCCCTTAACGCCGAAGACGCCACTGATCCGACCGAGAACCAGTGGCCGTGTTGCCTGCACTGGCATTGTTTATCCCGCCGGTAGGATCGGGACGGCGCTGGAAGATCTCAGGCGGCCGGCGTATCCGGCTGCTTCAAAAAAGCGCTAACCCGCTCGGAGGGTTGGGCGCCGTGGCCTATCCAGTACTGCGCTCTTTCGCGATCAAGTCGCAGTGTTTCTTCTCCCTTTGAAGCCATCGGGTTAAAAAACCCGATCCGCTCGATAAACCGACCCCGGGGTTGACGGCGCCGATCAGAAACCACGATGGAATAAAACGGCCGTTTTTTCGAGCCGCCACGGGCGAGCCGAATGGTCACCATGTATCAAATCCTCTTAAAAAATACGCTAAACCAGTCAATTTTAACACAGGAAATCCCCGTCTTGAACAAGTTGTTGTGCCCGATTAGGGGCCAAAGGAGTTGTCCCCGGGGAATCCACCCCCTTTCATCTGGCCCATTAACCGGTTTAGGCCCCCTTTTCCTTTCGCCTTCTTCATCATTTTCTGCATCTGCCCAAACTGCTTGAGCAGGCGGTTGACCTCCTGTACCTGGGTGCCTGAGCCTTGTGCGATCCGGCGCTTGCGCGACCCCTTGATCACGGCTGGAAACGCACGCTCACCTGGGGTCATCGAATTGATAATCGCAATCAGACGCCCGGTCTGGGCACCGCCGACCTGAGCTCGGGCCGCTGGCGGCAAGCCGGACATGCCCGGAAGTTTCTCCATCAGCCCCCCGAGTCCGCCCATCTGTTCGACCTGATGTAATTGCGCGCGGAAATCGTCGAAATCAAAACCCTTGCCTTTTTTAAGCTTTCGCGCAATCTTTTGAGCTTGCTCGTGATCGACGCTACGCTGTACCTCTTCAACCAGGGTCACCACGTCGCCCATTCCCAGAATCCGGGACGCGACACGATCGGGGTGAAATGCCTCAAGCGCGTCACTTGCTTCGCCGATCCCGAGAAACTTGATAGGTTTCCCGGTCACTTCCCGGATCGACAGCGCCGCACCGCCACGGGCATCGCCATCTGTCTTGGTCAGAATCACCCCGGTGAGCGCAAGCGCTTCATCAAAAACACGCGCACTGTTCACGGCATCCTGGCCTGTCATGCTGTCTACCACAAACAGAGTTTCCACCGGGTTCAAAACACCATGAAGCGTAGAGAGTTCAGACATCATTTCTGAATCCACGTGCAATCGCCCCGCGGTGTCGACAATCAACACATCGGCACCGCCAACACGGGCCTGAGTCAGGGCCTGTGCCGCTATTACTTCAGGCTCACTGCCTTCTGTCGAAAAGCCTACGCCTATCTGTTGCGCGAGTGCGCGCAGTTGGTCGATGGCAGCAGGGCGGTAGACATCGACACTGGTCAACATCACCTGCTTTTTTTCCCGCTCATGAAGCATCCGCGCGAGCTTTGCGGCCGTTGTGGTCTTGCCGGCACCCTGCAGCCCAGCGAGCAGTATTACTGCCGGGGGTCGGGCGGCAAGGTCCAGGCCTTCATTGCGCTCCCCCATCAGCGTGACCAGTTCATCGTGAACCACCTTGATGACTGCCTGGCCCGGTGTCAGGCTTTTTAACACCGCCTCTCCCGCGGCCCGCTCCCGCACGCGATCCAGAAAAGTGCGGACCACAGGTAGTGCAACATCAGCCTCCAGAAGGGCAATACGCACCTCGCGCAGGGCGTCTCGAATGTTGTCCTCGCTGAGCCGCCCCCGTCCAGTCAGGCCCTTGAACGTGGTCTTTAATTTGTCACCGAGTTGGGAGAACATGGTTTCCTTCTGGTATAAGCAAACTCGCCGTTAGCCGTCCCGCCGGATGCCAGGATAAACGCGCGCTTGTTTGGGATAAAATCAGGCCAACATTGCCTTATCAGGACCTATTTTACACCGCGCGTCGACTATGCTTTTGCGAACCAGCGACATCCACACTCAAGACGGTCTCACCGCATGACTGACATTTTCAGTTTCACCGGCGCCCTGTTCTACGTGGGTGCTACTGTGGCACTGCTGCGCCAAGGCGCAGCAGTGGATGGGCGGCCTGCTTCACGCGGCTTCGATCTTCTGCTCGCTTACCCCGGTGCGATCGCCCACGGTCTGAGCCTGGCACCCGTGGTGTTATCCACCGAAGGGGTTAATCTGGCGCTGGGCACCACTTTATCCCTGATTGGGTTTGTGGTCGTAATCCTCTTCCTTCTGGCACGTTTGCTGCAGCCGATACAAGTCCTTGGCGCCCTGGTATTCCCCGCTGCAACCCTGGGTATCGCCATCGCCTGGCTTTTCCCCGGGGCGTCTTACGCGATACAGTTGCGAGGCCTGACAGGGCTGGCACATATTCTGGGTGCCGGCCTGGCCTATGCCTTGCTCAGCCTGGCACTGGCACAAGCACTGCTGTTGCGCGCCCAGGATCAAAGTCTCAAACAAAAACACGCCGGGGGCTTCTTTTCGATGCTGCCGCCTATCCAAACGATGGAGAAAATTCTGTTTCAGCTGGTGTACGCCGGCTTCACGCTACTGAGCATTACCCTGATCAGCGGCGCGTTATCCTCCGGGAGAATGTTTGGGGATGTCTTTTTGTTTAATCATCACACGGTGCTGGCGCTGCTTGCCTGGGTGAGCCTGATTATTCTGATTGCCGGCCGACTGGTTTTTGGCTGGCGCGGGCGGATTGCGATCCTTTGGACGGGGACCGGTTTTGCCCTGTTGGCACTGGGGTACTTTGGCACCCGATTTGTGCTCGAGGTGATGCTAGGCTCATAGCAGAACCCCAGAGGGGCCGGGGCTACTGTGTTTTTCTGGCCACCTAGATCATCAACACGCCGGGAGTCAGTCGTGCAGCTGGCGGGTCATTTGCCTACCTTCTTGGATTTCCCCAAAACCTGCGCCAACAAGAACACTGTCGTGGTGATAAGAATCATTACAGTCGATATCGAGGCAATTGTCGGGTCTATCTGGTCTCGCAGAGCAAGAAACATACTCCGGGTGATCGTTGACATGTCACCCCCTGATATAAACAACGCTACGATCACCTCGTCAAAAGAGACGATAAACGCCAGAAGTGCGCCGGTAATAACTGAAAACCGAATCTGCGGCAAGGTCACCACCAGGAATGCTTTTATCCTTGATGCTCCCAGGCTTCGCGCTACCCGCTCCTGGTTCATGTCATAACTGCGCAGGCCTGCACTGATCACGATCAGTGCCATCGGCAACGCCAGTACGGAATGGGCCAGCACCAGGCCAAACATGGTGTTGTTCAGCTTCAATCGGGTGTAAGCAAAAAATACGCCAATCGCGATCAGCACAACTGGCACCATCATCGGTGTAATCAATAAAACAAAGACCAATCGGGCTGCTCGAATATTTGAAACATACAGGCCATAAGCCGCCATGGTCGCGATCGGTGTCGTAACGAGCACAGTCCAGAATGCAGCCTTAATTGAAACCCAGGTTGCAGTCATCCACTCGACGGAACCAAAGTAATTTTCATACCAGCGAACAGCCCAAACCCGCGGCGGAAACTCGAGATATTGTGATTCTGAAAAAGACATCGGAATCACAATAAGGGTGGGGATGATCAAAAAAGCGAGAACCAGGACGCCGACCGCATAGAGCCAAAGGCGGCCCCCATGGGTAATCTGGGTTTCAGAAGCGGGTCGTTGAAACCAGTTCATACTCCATCTCCCGAGCCCAATACCTTGTCAAGGCTTACTAACTTGTGGGCGATAAAGAGAACGCCAAGGGTCAGCACTAGCAACACAACCCCTAATGCACTGGCAGTGCCAAAGTTAAAAAAGAGGTCAATCAGAGTTTCAATCTTCATCGAAACCATGATGACTTTGCCGCCACCGAGCACCGCAGGTGTAACAAAAAATCCCAGGCACAAGACAAACACCACCGTCATTCCTGCCAACAGACCCGGGAGCGACAAAGGGAAAAACACATACCAGAACGCCTTGGTCGGATTTGCACCCAGATTCGCCGCGGCCTTGATATAGTCAAAGTCGATCGATCGCATTGATCCATACAACGGCAAAACCAGGAATGGAAGCATGATATGCGCCATGCCAATCAAAGTCCCGTTGAGGTTATGCACCAGTCGCAGTGGGGTCTCCCACCAACCAAGCTCGATTCCCCATTGGTTAACCAATCCTTTTCTCTGGAGCACCACTAGCCAAGCGTATGTACGGACCAGCAGTGAGGTCCAGAACGGCAACAGAACGGCGATTAATCCCAGGGCAGCCCAGCGCCGGGAGATCTGGGAAAGGAAATACGCCAAGGGGTAGCCAATCAGAACACAGATCAGCGTCGTCAGAAAGCTAACATTAAAGGTCGTCTTGAATATCCGCAGGTACGATTTGCTCTCAAGCATCCGGCTGTAGTTATAGGTCGAAAGAGCACCCGCATCATTAAACAGTGAGAGCCAGAACAACCAGCCAACGGGAACGACGATCACCAGGAGCACAATCAGCAAGGCTGGGAATGACAACCCAAAAAGGAGTAATCGTTCCCGCTGCTCATCTTTTCGCAATGCCTTTGCATTCACACCGACTGACGATACCGATTGGGGTTTCAATCCATTCCCCCTTCAGTTGATCCTTCGATCAACACAGTTTCATCGCGGTGAAGCCCTAAGGAGACCTGGTCACCTACATCCGGCGCAGCCGCGATCGAATGTCTTTGGCTGACGCTGCGCACCGCAACCTCATGTCCTCCCGCAAGCGTTATGTAGACGAGAAAACTTTCGCCCTGGTAAACCACTTCGCGCACTACGCCTGTAAACCGGTTGAACTCGGCCTTATCATCGTCATCAAGAAATATCAGCCGTTCCGGGCGTAGCAGAAGCAACTCGCCATCCGCGTTCCCTTGAGCCAGTTTCAGTGCAACCCCGCCAAAACTGGGCACTCCCCCATTCTGCTCTACCGGCAACAGGGTCGATTCGCCGATGAAGTTCGCGACAAAGGCATTGGCAGGCTGATCGTAGATCGCGCGTGGCTTATCGAGTTGCATCAGGCGCCCCTCGTTAATCACCGCTATCCGATCAGACATGGTCAAAGCTTCGCGTTGGTCATGGGTTACATAGACCGTTGTCATACCCAGTTTTTCATGCAGGTGGCGAAGTTCGATCTGCATCCGCTCGCGTAGTTTCTTGTCCAGAGCAGATAATGGTTCATCCATCAACAGAATGCGCGGATTAAAAACAATTGCCCGGGCAAGCGCTACCCGTTGTTTTTGACCACCGGATAACTGATCGACACCTCGCGCGCCATAACCTTCCAATTGAACTGTGGCGAGTGCCTCATCGACCCTGGGTCGAATCTGTTCTTTCGCTAACCCCCGTAATTTAAGAGGGAAACCAATGTTGGCAGCGACATCCATGTGCGGAAACAATGCATAGTTCTGGAACACCATGCCCACATCCCGCTTATGAGGCGGCATTCGGATGATCTCGCGCTCTCCAAAGCGCACACTACCGCAGTCAGGCCGATTGAACCCTGCCAGGACCATCAACAGGGTCGTTTTACCCGAGCCAGAGGGCCCAAGCAGTGTCAGGAATTCGCCGCTGTGAATATCAAGATCTACATCGTTCAGCGCATATACGCTGCCGTATGTTTTAGTAACGCCCTGAATCTTGATCGGCAGTGCTTTTTCTTGCCCCATTCGCTTTACCCATTATTGTCCGCGCAAATAATGAAGGCGGCGTACTTCCGCACGCCGCCTTCAAGAGGTTAATGACAATTAAAGGCCTTATTCCGTCATCATATCCTGATACATCTCAGAAGCTTTCTTCTCCCACTTTGCATACCACTCCTGGTTTACCGGAAGCATGCTCTTGGCATTATCCGGATGCGACGGCAGGTTCTTAGAAAGTGCCGCGTCAATTTTCCCGGTCTTATACGCATCGCTGTTGGTGGGGCCATAAGTGATGTATTGCGGGATATTGGCCTGATGTTCGGCTTTGCTCATCTCGGCGATCACCTTCATGGCCAATTCTGCGTTCGGCGCACCCTTGGGGATCGCGAAACAATCGTAGTCCTGCAGTGCACCGTTATAAGTGTAGGCCACTTTCGCACCATCGGCCTTGGCCACGTCGAAACGACCATTCCAGCCGGTGGCCATATCCACTTCACCGTCTTTCATCAACTGGGCGTGCTGCGCACCCGAACCCCACCACACTGCTACGTGAGGCTTGAGCTCGCGGATCTTATCGAGTGCCCGGTTAATGCCTGCTTCGCTATCGAGAACGTTGTACACCTCACCGATCGGTACGCCATCGGCCATAAGTGCCGGCTCCAGCATGCCGTGCATTTTTCCCCGGATAGACCGGGTTCCAGGAAACTTGTCGACATCCCAGAAATCTGCCCAGCTTTTGGGCCCATTCATACCGTAGGTTTCGGTATTCCACGCCGGCACTGTTGCAAAAACAATCGTACCCACGCAGCAGGACAAGTAGGTATCTGTGACAAAGTTAGAGACATCGATCATGTTGTAATCAAGATCGATCAGGATATCCTCGGCGCAACCCCGGGCGCCACCACCGGAACCGGTATCAATAATGTCCCAAGGAACTGCACCAGCCGCAACCTTAGTACGGACCTGGCCAATCCCCTTGTAGGATTCCTCCCGGATTGTGATCCCCATCGCCTCTGCGACTGGCTGGAACAGCGCTTTACTTTGCGCAGCCTGATAGGAGCCGCCCCAGGATGCCACGGTCACTTCGCCACCGGCCAGAACTGATTGACCCGCAGCCGCAATACCGAGCGCCAAAATACCGCTACACGCCTTCCGAATAATCTGATGTTTCATTTCCTTCTCCTCTTGTTTTCTAATTGAAATCGCACCCACTTGGCAGGCCGGTTTTCATACACCTTGAAAACAGCCAGCCTGATACCGCAATACACCGACCCATAATACACGGTAATGGAATCGATATCATCAACACAGAGATACCACTATCACCACCGGCATCGCGCCACAAAAGGGAGCCCCACCATTATCATGGTGGTATCTATCTCTCGATCGGACTGGGCAATGACCCACAACCCCAACCGATCGGGTTGAAGTGCTAGATACCCAGTCGATCCAGCAGGCCGTACCAACCCACCGATGCAGAAAGAAACCACGGCTTGCCATAATAAAGTGGCCGTGTTCGAAAGGGCAGGTTCGACAGGATACTGCGCCCTTCTTCCAGGCCGAGCACCTGTTGACCCAATCGGGTTCCAAAATAACTGGCCAACGCAACCCCCGACCCGCAGTACCCCATGGCATACCAGACGCCATCGTGTCGCCCCAGATGGGGCATATGCTGAAAAGTCCAGCCAACGAAACCCATCCAGGAGTGAGTTATGCCGACCTGGCCTAATTGCGGAAAAATCGCTGTCATGTGTTTATGAAGCCGCGGCCCCGAAACCCGGGGATCAGTCTCGTTCAGTGAAACCCGTCCCCCGAACAGAACCCGACGCCCATCCGGAGACGTTCGGTAGTAAACAACGATTCGACGGGTATCGACGATCATCCGATCGCCGGGTATAAGAGCCCGCCCCGCATCGTGCCCCAGGTCCTCTGTGGCCAACATATAAGTGCCAATCGGAAATACCCTGCGCTGTTGCCAGGGAGTAAGCCCAGACGTATAGCCACTGGTTGCGATGACGACATCTTCGGCACGAATCGGGCCCCGACTGGTCTCGACCACAAACCCCGCGCCATCACGGGCCCGGCGTAACGCAGTTGCCGATACACCACCCACCACCGCAACCCCACTCTCCAGCGCGCGGTCCAGAATGCCCTGATGGTAGGCGGCAGGGTCAACACTGGCATGACGCGGTTCCACCAACCCTCCGTGGTAGAAATCGGTTGCGATTTCACTTTGTTGCTCAGCCCGGGGCACCAGAAAAGCCTCCGTCTCAAGGTCCACCGGCTGAGTTTCGAGCTTGCGCGCCAGTTTGTCGTACTGTGCCGGCGTGTGGGCACCATAAAATCGCCCGCAAACCCGGTAATCACAATCGATTTGCTCCTGGGCAATAAAGTCACCGATCCACGACAGTGCGCGTTGGCCTTCCCGATGCACTTCCATGGCGGTCGTGGCCCCATGGGCTTTTTCGAGCTCGGCAAAATCGGGCTTAATGCCGGTGGACACCTGCCCGCCATTTCGGGAACTACAGCCCCAGCCCGGCTCATGGGTATCAATCACCAGTGTGCTGCGTCCACCCCGCGCTGTCTGGAGCGCAGCACAAAGACCGGTATAGCCCGAACCCACTACCAGCACATCTACCGAAGCAGGCAGATCGGTCGGAGACTCTGGCGCCCGCGGGGTACGCTCCCACCAGTAAGGCGACTCTTTAAAACCAGGCGTAAGCAAACCAGAGTGATCACTCGCCATAAAGGATAACCTCAGTGGGATAACTCGCTGACCTGATAGATCGCACCGGCCAGCCAGTCAGGATGAATTTCAACACCCCAGCCAGGATTATCACTCACCGTAACCTGGCCTTCGCTGACGGTATAAGGGGATTCCACAAAAAGGTTCTCCTGCCAGGGGTAGTACTCAGGGCCTTCAATCGAGAACTCCAGGTATTTTCCGGCATTCGGGATTGCACGCAGCAGGTGCATTGTGAAAAGCGTCACCATTGAGAGATTGGCACAGTGCGGGGTGCAGGCCAATCCCTTCGACGCTGCCATCTCGGCCACTTTGATCGCCCGGAGCATGCCGCCAACGTAACACACATCTGGCTGTACGATATCCACTGCCGGCATCTCAATCATTCGCCGCCATGTTGCAAGATCACAATCTTGCTCTCCCCCGGTTACGTCCAGGGACAACGCCTGAGTCACCTGTTGGGTCTGTTCCAGTTCCCAGTAAAGGCAGGGCTCCTCGAAATGCTCGACCCCTTCATCCTCGAGCAGTCGACCCAACTCGATCGCACGATCTGGCGAAAACCCCCCATTGCCATCCACCAGTAGTGACACCTCAGGCCCCAATGCACGCCGCACGCTGGGCACAATCTCTTCACTGCGCCCCGGCCACTCGTCCACGTCATGGCCACACTCTGCGCCGACTCGAAACTTAAACGCGTCGAAACCGAACTGTTGGCGCAATGCCGCCAGGCGTTGCGCTTCGACCTGGGCCGTGATATCCCGACGCATACTGGACCCATAGACACGCAACCGGCCAGGTGTACCGCCAAGTAACTCGCACACACTCTTTTGCTGTATTTTCCCGGAACGATCCCATAAGGCGGTCTCAACACCCCCAAGCGCACGGCGCAGATAAGAGCCGGGAAACTTGTGCTCCCGCTCGGGGACGGCGCTGACCAGGGACGCGATGTCATCTGCTGATTCTCCCAGAGCCCACGGCGCCACCTGCCGATGCACAACCTGTGCACTGATATCTGCGTTATACGGGGAGACCTGGCCCCAACCGAGTGTTCCGTCACTGGCACTGACCCGGACAAAAGCAACGGCCTCGCGACTGAAGGTCTCTATGCGGCTGATCACCGGTCCGAGTTTTTCAACGCCCATGTTTCTCACCCCAAAAGTTTCGAGCTGATATCTTATCCGCCCAGCCCTTTGCCGCTATCCTGAGCTAGCCTGGAGAACAAGGCCCCGCGCCCGGCCCGAGCCAGCGTGCAATCTAACCGAGTTTAAACACGCTCTACAATACCGGGCTTACCTTCCTCAGTTGTGTGCAACTTCTTGTTCGGTCGCGACGCAAGGCACCGGGTTTGGGCGACACACCGATCGGAGTCTGATCCTTTTGAAAGAAACTGTCCGTCAACCTGCGCAGCACAAGGTCGCCGGCATTCTTTTGCTGGTGATGATCCTGGCGACCACGCTTGCCGGCCTGGGGCTGGGAGACTTCCTCTGGCTTTCCGGGGGGTGTGCGTTAACTGCCCTCGCACTGTTGTGGTCGCGCATGCGGCGAGTTCAGCGCATTCAGTGTTTTATTTTTTTGGGTGTGGGGCTGCTGACCTTGATCTGGGCCTGGCTCGCGGGCTATCGCGAAATCCCAGTGCTGCAACTGATGACGCAAAATCATCTGCTGATCAGCCTGTTATCTGCAGTCAGTTTTCTACGGCTGATTACCGATGCCAGCAAGGAAGACCACAATACGGTGCAACTGGGTTTTCGTGCCTTCCTGAAAACACTCGCCGGGCTGCACCTTTTTGCATCGGTGATCAATCTCTCGGCGCTGATCATTTTTGGGGACCGCCTCTCCCGCCACGGTCGACTTGAGCGCACTGCCGCGACTTCGATCCAACGCAGCTTTTCATTGGCTTCCCTATGGTCACCTTTCTTTGCGGCGATGGGCACCTGCCTGCTCTATGCGCCGGGTGCCCGACTGGCTGATTTATGGGGCCTGTCTGTGCCGTTATGCCTGTTCGGATTTGCCTTTACCCTCGCTGAACACCGGTTTCGCCGCGGGGGGGATTTAGAGGCTTTTGAAGGCTACCCGGTGAATTTTCGTGCACTTTGGGTCCCCTTGATTATGGTGATCTGTGTGCTGCTGGCGCACCGGGCACTTCCGAGCGTTTCTGTGCTGGTGCTGGTATCAGCACTGTCCCTTGTGGTCACCACCGCGGTACTGGCGTGGCGCCAATCACTTTCTCGATCTCTTAGTACCATTCGTGATTTCAGCTGCAATCGTCTACCGGATATGTACGGTGAGCTGGCGTTGTTCTTGTGTGCCGGGATAATGGCAACCGGCCTTTCGGTGCTGGTATCTCAGACTGCACCGGAGCTAGGTATCGATGCGTTCACGTCCGGCGCGGCCATTGCAGTACTGGCCATACTGCTTACGCTCGCTATTATTGGGGTGCACGCCCTGATCAGTATCGTGGCGACGTCCGCAATACTGGCCCCACTTAACCCCGACCCCATACTGCTTGCGCTGGTGTTTATCGTCACCTGGTCAGTCGGAGCCACCGGCGGGCCAATATCAGGCCTGAATCTGGCAATGCAAAGCCGTTATAACGTTAAGGCCTGGGAGTGCTTCACCTGGAATATTGCCTATACCCTGGCCATGTTTACCGGCACCAGCGTCCTGATTCTCGCCGCCTTTGCCTGAGTTGTTTTCGCAACCCGTTATTCGGGGGCAAGATACCAGCGGTACTCAAGCGGTGTGAACTCCCGAGCAAAAGCATCATGCTCAAACTGCTTGCACTCACGGTACAACGCGAGGTACTCCTCCCCGAGGTACTGACTCAGACCCGTTCCGGGCAAAAGCTGATCCAGAGATTTCTGCCACGTGAACGGCACAGTCGGATCGAGACACGCGCCGGCATTATCCGTGCGCGGTGGTGGTGGCTCGAGTTTTTGGCTGATCCCATGGTGAATGCCCGCGAGCACGGCTGCCAGAGTCAGATACGGATTGGCATCAGCACCCGCCATACGATGTTCTATACGCCTCGCTGCGTTTGGGCCGGCGGGAATCCGAACGGCTACCGATCGATTGTTATAACCCCAGGTAGGCCCGGTAGGCACATAAAGATTGGGGGCAAACCGCCGGAAAGAATTGACGTTGGGAGCAAAAATCGCCATCGACTCACCCAGTAATGCCAACAGCCCAGCGATACTTTGACGCAACTGAGCACTTCCCTGATCCGTGCCATCGTCGAAAATATTTTGCCCGGCATCGTTCAGTACACTGACGTGGGCATGCAGACCATTACCTGCATCTTCCGGATAGGGCTTAGCCATAAAGGTTGCAGTAGCGTTATGTCGACGCGCTAAACCCTTTACGGCGCGCTGGAGCAAAATCGAATGATCAGCCGCCAGCAATGGATCATCTACGTGCTCAAGATTAATCTCATATTGGCCCGGAGCATACTCTGCTGTGGTTGCCCCAATGGGAACCCCCTGAGTGCGGCAGACGCTTTCGACTTCACAGAGAAACTCAGTGAAGCCGTCGAGATCGGCAAGACTGTATACCTGAGTGCCTGAAACCTTCCGGCCAGTGTCAGGCAACACCGGTAGGCGTGGAATGCCATCCTGCGCGCTCTTTCCATCCAGGAGATAAAACTCCAGCTCAAGGGCCACAACCGGGTGATATCCTGATTCTCGTAACCGTGCAACAACCCCGGCGAGAACATGTCGGGGATCGACTGGGCAAGGCGTGTTGTCCAGTTCATAGAGGCTGCCCAATACCTGGGCAGCACCTGCTGGAGCCCAGGGCACTGCAGCCAGTGAACCCGGAACCGCGCGCACTTTAACGTCTGGATCACCATCGGAGAACCCTCGACCCCCCGCATCGGTCCCGTTGCCGTTGACATCTGCAAGATAGATAGAACTGGGAATCTGTAATCCCTCAGCAAATAACTTATCTACCTGGTCACGCCCGACCCGCTTGCCGCGCACAATATTACAAAGATCCGGCAACAAAACATCGACAAACTTGAGCTCGGGGTAATCTCTGAGAAACTGTGCTAACTCTTTGCTCATGCCTAAACGATTATCCTTTTTCGCACGCCGCCATCAAACCTCCGACGCGTTCATCTGCTTTCAAATTGTGCGCCTTTAGTTTCCCGGGTCAAGGCAATACTGATCAAAGCGATAACCAGCCACGCCAGCATCAGGGAAAAACCAATGCGATAACTTGCGAAGGCATACATACGCATCCCATCTGAGCTAGCGGTACCATCCCACAATCGATCAAGCAGCCAGCCCACTAACGGCTGTAACAGCATAGGGCCAAACATCACCCCCATATTCACCACTCCTGAAACCGTGCCTGCCAGCGCAATAGGAACCGACTCTTTTGCCTGGGTAAAGCCCAGAATCATTCCGCCAGAGAAAAACCCGGCGCACAGAAGGCTTCCGATCAAAAGCCACAATGGCAGGCCCGGAACCAGCAGGACGATACTCCAGCTAGCCAGGACCAGTGCTGTACCTACAAGATAGGGTGCCCGGCGTCGCGCGAGCTTTTCAGAAACCATCCCAAATAACGGCCCACTGAGGGCCATAGCCAACATCACCGCAGAACATAACATCGCGGCGACCGAAGGAGACAGCCGATAGGTATCGGTAAGGAAAGGCATCCCCCACAGGCCCGAAAAAGTCAGCACGGAACCGACAATACCCCCGGGAGCAATGGACAGCAGCCAAGTATTGCGATACGCGAATACCGCCCGTAGCTTCTGCCATTCGGCGTTCGCATGCCCGCTGGAGGTGCTCGGCTCAACGTAACTTTTATAGCCCCGTTCGGTCGGGTCATCGCGCACAGCCAGCCAAACGGCCAGCCCCAACAGCAATCCAATTCCGGCCGCGACCCCCGTCACAGTTCGCCATCCGAACTGCTCGCTCGCGGACTGCAGCGGGACCCCCGCGAATACTGCCCCGGTCATCCCCGCAATCAGCAACGAACTGGCAGCTAACGAAAACTGTCTTGCGGGCAGCCAGTGCGTAGCAAGTTTGAGCGTACAGACAAACGCAACTGAGACAGATCCGCCGATCAGGAACCGTCCGATTCCGGCCCAGACAAGATTGGGTGCGAGCGCAAAAACCAGGGCTCCCACCGTGCTCGCCAACAAACCGGCCACCAGCAGGCGTCGGGGGCCAAAACGGTCCGCCAGCAACCCGGTGGGTACCTGCATAGCGACATAAGAATAAAAGTAAAGCGCCGACAGGCTGCCGAGCGTTGCCGCACTCAAGCCAAAATCGAGACTAAGTTCGCGGTGGAGGACGGCCGGCGCGACTCGGTGGAAAAAGCCCAGCAGGAAAAAACCGGCCCCCATACCACAGATGGCCCAGGCCATCGTAGGCGGCGCATAGCATGAGCGGGTTGGCACACTCACCTGGGGATTAGCCCGCAGACAGTCAACTTTGCATCACTTTCGGTCCCAAATTGGGTCTGTCGAATATACTGGGCGCGCATTACCATTTGCCCGCTCAAAATCAAACATGTCGCATAATTGAAAGGTATTTCGGACCTGATCAATTAACATCGATTTTCCCTCAAGTGACATCGTACTTTCTGTTATCCAGCCAATGAAAGCCTACTCCGCCTGGAATGTCTTCCTTAATGGCCTGTCGGGACAAAAAGGCTGGACACGCGCCTGGCGCGATCCCGAACCCAGAGCCGAATACGATGTTGTTATCGTCGGCGCGGGGCTACATGGCCTGGCGAGTGCGTATTATCTCGCCAAGAACCACGGTATCACAAATATAGCGGTTCTGGAAAAAGGTTGGCTTGGTGGTGGCAATGGCGGCCGCAATACCACCATCGTGCGCTCCAATTACATGATGCCAGGTAACCGCGAGTTCTACGAGCATTCGTTGAAACTCTGGGAGGAACTCAGTCATGATCTGAATTACAACGTCATGTTCAGTCAACGTGCCCACGTGACGTTGCTGCACAGTCCCGCCGCCCGGGATGGGGCGGCACGGCGATACAACACCATGCGACTGACCGGCAGTGACGGCGAGTTATGGGACTTACCGACCCTCAAGCGACATATACCTCACCTTAACTATGACGCCGATGCCCGCTTTCCTATCATCGGTGCCACAGTTCAACCCCGTGCCGGCACCGCCCGGCACGATGCGGTCGCCTGGGGCTATGCTCGCGCGGCCGATCAACGAGGGGTCGACATCATACAAAACTGCGAAGTCACCGGCGTCGACCGCTGTGACGGCCAGGTGAGCGGTCTGCAAACCAATCGGGGTGTTATCCGGGCAAAAAAAGTGGGTTTTGCGGTGGCGGGCAATACCTCACGGCTTTGGCGGATGGCTGAATTGGGAAAACTTCCGATCGAATCGCATAAGTTGCAGGCCTTTGTTTCCGAACCCCTTAAACCTCTTCTCGATCAGGTCGTGGTGTTTGGGGTCGGCGGTGCCCACTTCTATATCTCCCAATCAGATAAGGGCGGCATGGTATTCGGGGGTGATCTTGACTGGTATAAATCCTACGCCCAGCGCGGCAACCTGCCCCTGGTTCAGGATGTGGCTGAGTGCGCCACCTCCATTCTTCCCTGTCTGGGTCGCGTACGACTGCTACGGCACTGGTCTGGCGTTATGGATATGTCGATGGATGGCTCTCCGTTTCTGTGCAAGACACCGCTCAATAACCTATACCTGAATGCGGGCTGGAATTATGGCGGCTTCAAGGCGAGCCCTGCCTCGGGCTGGTATTTCGCCGACCTGATTGCCAATGATCGTCCTGACCCGGTGATCGCTAATCACACCCTGGAGCGTTTTGCCCAGGGCGTTAATATCGATGAACGTGGCGCCGGGCCGGACCCGAAACTGCACGGATAGGCCAGCATCATGTTGAGAATCCCCTGCCCCTTCTGTGGCACCCGTGATCACAGCGAGTTCAGTTATGGCGGTGATGCCTCGGTAGACTACCCCGCGCTCGATGCGCCAGCCGAGGCCTGGCTTGAAGCGGTATTCCAGAGAGAAAACATCGACGGCGTACAGGAAGAAACCTGGCAACACCTGCATGGGTGTCGTATGTGGATCATCGTCGAACGCGACACGCGTACCCACGAAATCCACTCTGTTCGCCCTGCCCACCCGGGCATGGCACAAACTCAGAGTCCGGAAAGGGGGCCAGCAGACAGGTCATGACGGCTCGTCGACTTCCCAACAGCGGCCACATCGACCGTACCCAGGCTCTGAGTTTCACCTGGGATGGTGAACCCTTAAAAGGCTACGCTGGCGACACACTTGCGTCCGCTCTGCTTGCCAACAATCAACAGGTCCTGGGTCGCAGTTTCAAATATCACCGGCCCCGTGGCTTGATGTCAGCGGGGGTAGAGGAGTCCGGTGCCCTGGTGACTGTCGGTCAGGGTGCACGGCGCGATGCCAATGTTCGCGCCACGACTCAAGAGCTTTACCATGGCCTGGTCGCACAAGGCCAGAATGCCTGGCCCAGTGTTCGCTTGGACGTCGGCGCTGTGAATGGGCTGTTTGGGCGCTTTTTCTCGGCGGGCTTTTACTACAAGACCTTTATGGGACTGCCGCCGTTTGAATGGGGTCGCGGCACGGGCATGTGGATGCGTTACGAGAAAATCATCCGCAAAGCCGCGGGGATGGGCAAAGCCTCACGCGCACCAGACCCAGACCCCTACGAACATGCCCACGCCTATTGTGAGCTGCTTGTCGTAGGCAGCGGTCCTGCCGGGCGGGCTGCAGCGTTAAGTGCGGCACAGGCGGGGCTTGATGTGGTCTTAGTCGAACAGGACGCAGTCCTGGGCGGAGACAGCCTGTCTCAGCCCCAAGCTCGCGCGGACCTTGCCCAGGAGATTAAAACCCTGAGTACGGCCGGGGTGCGTCTGATGCCACGCACGACTGCCTTTGGCCTTTACGATGGGGGTGTTGCTGGCCTGCTTGAGCGGGTCACCGATCATGTCGCTACGCCAGCCCCCTGGATGCCGCGGCAGCGCTTTTGGACCTTGCGTGCCCAGTACACCGTCGTTGCCGCTGGCGCGCTCGAACGGCATGTCGCTTTTGGCAACAATGACCGCCCCGGTGTGATGACCGCCAACTCGGCCCGCATCTATCTCAATCGCTTTGGCATACGCGGGGGTGAGGATATCCTCATTGCCACTAACAACGATTCTGCCTATAGCTGTGCCCAGAATCTCGCCCAGGCCGGCGCCCACATCAAACTGATAGATGCCCGTGACACAGTCCCCCGCCAACTTCGTGCCCAGGCCGAGCAATCTGGTATAGCGCTTCATACCGGCATGGCTCCGCTTAATGCATTGGGCACCAAGGGCGTGACTGCGGTCGAACTCGCCCAGGGCAATCCGGGGAACTGGCGCCAGGCGGGTGTCGTCGAGTGCGATCTTGCGTTGATCTCTGGCGGTTGGTCTCCCATTGTTAATTTATTGTCACACCGGGGCATACAGCCTGTCTGGGATGCCCAACAGGCCTGTTTCCTTCCCGCGCCGACTACTGAACCCCTGGCACTGGCCGGCAGTGCAGCGGGTATCTGGGATCAAGCCGCCTGTGTGCGCTCCGGACAGGCTGCCACCCAATGCGCATTAGCGCATCTGGCAGGCCAGCCGGTCCCCAAGGCTGACCAGCCCTCTGGTGGCTGGGAAGGTGCCATCACCCCGTTGTACGAGGTTAGCGTGCCGCGCCGCAACCCCAAGGCATTTGTTGATCCCCAACACGACGTGACAACGGAGGATATACGCCTGGCACACCGGGAGGGCTATGTTTCAGTCGAGCACCTCAAGCGTTACACCACGCTGGGAATGGCGACTGATCAGGGGAAAATGGGCAATATCATCGGCCTGGCGCTCATGGCGCAAGCCCTGGGCAAGGAAATCCCCGAGGTAGGCACTACGACTTTTCGTCCCCCGTACACCCCGATCAGTATCGGCGCGCTTAAAGGCCGGAATATCGGCGGCCATTTCCGTCCACTGCGCCGTACGCCCCTGCATGACTGGAACCTCAAGCAAGGCGGCACCATGACCATGGCCGGACTCTGGCATAGGCCCTGGTATTTTGCCGGCACGGGAGAGACCATCGGCGATGCCTATGTGCGTGAAGCCGAAACCGTTCGTCGCACGGTCGGGCTGTGCGATGTGACGTCCCTGGGCAAGATTGCGATTCAAGGGCCCGATGCGACAGAACTGCTAAATCGCGTTTATAGCAACCCTTTCGCCAAACTCCCGGTCGGCAAGGCCCGTTACGGCATCATGTTGCGCGATGACGGCTTCGTTATGGATGACGGAACGTCCTGGCGCCTTGGTGAAACCGAATACTTCATGACCACAACGACAGCCCATGCCGGCAAGGTCATGGCCTTCCTCGAGGAACTCTTGCAGACACGCTGGAGCAACCTGCGGGTACACGTGACTTCGGTTTCCGAGCAGTGGGCTGGCGTGGCAGTAGCGGGACCCCTGTCCCGCCAGGTGCTTGAATCCTGTACTGAAGATCCGGGGTGTGTTGCTGACTCGACATTGCCTTTCATGGGTGTGCTCGAGACTACGCTGAAAGGTGGCATCCCCTGTCGTATTGCCCGCATCAGTTTTTCCGGGGAGCGCGCCTTCGAAGTTTATGTCCCGTCTGATTTTGGGCCAACCGTCATGCAGGCTCTATGGGACTCGGCGCGTCCATTAAGAGGTTGCCTGTACGGCCTGGAGGCGCTGGGCGCACTGCGTATTGAAAAAGGACATGTCACGGGTGCTGAACTCGACGGCCGGGTCACGGTTGAAGACGCAGGCCTTGGCCGTATGGCATCAGATAAGAAATCCTACATCGGCAGCGCACTACGCAAGCGCCCAGACATGACCCGCAAGAATCGTCCACGGCTCGTCGGTATCTTTCCGCGGGATCGTCGCGAGATCTTCAACGCCGGCTCACTGTTATGTGCTGCAGACCATGTTGAGGGTTACGGTGAAGGCTGGATTACGGCCGTCACACACTCTCCGGCGTTGGGTCACTGGATCGGCTTGGGGTTTATCAACGGCGGTTATGGTGAATGGCAGAACCGAGAAGTGATCGCCGCCGACCCCTTGCGCAAAGGCAACACGGGAGTTGAAATTGTCTCCCCCCATATGTTCGATGCTGATGGAGAGCGCGTGTATGGCTGAGCGACATTCGCCGTTGGCAACGCACTATGCCCGCGGACTGCATGGTTGTCCCGGGGAGCCGGGCGTGCGCCTGCTTGAGGTGCCTGAGTTGACGCTGTATCAGGTTGCGACCTGGCCAGAAACCCTACCCCAGGCGGGCGCCTTTGTGGCGCAATGTATTGGCGCCGGTGTGGCGCCGGCATCGGGAGAAACGGTGATCGGGACCAAAGGGTCCGCGTTACGGGTTGAGCCCCTTAAGTGGTGGATACTCGATACCCCCATTCCCGCCTTGCCTGCAGAAACCGGCGCGACCCTGGATTTATCCCATTCGCGCAGCCGCATCCGAGTACAAGGGAGTGAAGCCGCGACCTGCCTGAATCGCCTGGCCCCCATCGACCTGCGCGACGGGAGTTTCGCCGTCGGCCGGGTAGCGTCCAGCGGAATCCACCACGTAGGTGTCACCATCTGGCGCAGTGCTGCCGGTTACGAGCTCTTTTTGCCGCGCGGGTTTGCCTTATCACTCTGGGAGATTCTGACGGAAACGGCTGAACAGTTTGGCCTGGAAATCACCTGACCCAGGCGGCTGGAATCGACCTTGCTACCAGGCCCGGTCAACCCAGTACCGAGAAACTGCTGTCCGGGTTTACTTCGCGCAACCGGGACATCGTTCCCGTATCCAGAACATAGTCCAGGTGTGCCAACTTGAGCTGGAACGGATCCCGGTCATGATCGTGACCTCCCTCGCAGTAATCGATCAGGCCCGTCATCAAACGCCCCGCTGCGGGCGCGTTCTTGAACTGATTTCCGCTGGACCCACAGGCCATATAGAAACCCTCCAGGGCTGAACGGTCGTAAATCGGCAACCAGTCCTCAGTCACATCATACAGATCCACCACGCCCCCCATGCGGCTCGGGACTTTCAGCCCCCGCATCCGTTGCGCCAGGCGTAGCGCCTGGGTTGTCGCCTGATCGGTGAAGTCGCGGCTAAACTCGTCGGGGTCTACCCATTCGTGGGGATCACAAGGCGGATCCTCGCTGCCCGCTAGAACGAAATTACCGGACTCGGGACGACAATAGACCCCGATATCATTATCGGAGACGATGAGCCCATTACGCTCAAAGTCCAGGTGATCCGGAGCCGGGACGTGCGCAACTTCCTGGCGCAGCGCCCGGGTCGTAATCTTCATATCCTCATCCACCCGAGCCAAGCGGTTGACCTTGGCTGAGTACGGCCCTGCTACATTGACGACTACGGGTGTGCGAATGATTGTGCCATCATCCAGCCCGACACCCTCGACCCGTCCTGCCGTCGTCAGGATTTCGGTCACCTCGCGATTGAACAGGAACTGACTACCGTGGTGCACAGCCGCGGCCTGTATGTTCTGTGTTGCCAGCTGAGGGTCATTGACAAAACCGGCGGTTGGAAAAAATACGCCCCCTTCAATGCGCCCCAGCCCTGGCTGCCCGAATTCTGGGTCTTCCTGCCGGCGGGCCGGGGCAAAGGATCTCAAGTCATACCCGGGCAACCGCTTAGCAATGCGCTGTGCATCCCAGTTCTCGCACGGGATAGAAAGCTTCCCGGCATGGTTGACCACGTTCTCCAGGAAACCGTTCTCCTTGGTTTTCATCACCAGGCATCCGGTCTCCCGGAACCGGGCAAGCTTGGTGCTTTCTGAGAGATCCAGACCGAGATAACTCTGCCAGTCTTTCCAGTCAAAATAGGCATCGTAGGCAAAGGCCGTACCCTGTAACGTCGAATAGTGGACCCGCACGATGGCGCAAGAACTGGAGGTAGAGCCATAACCTGCGGCGGGAAGCCGGTCCACACTGATGGTTCGTCTCCCGCTTCGGGCTAACTCCAACGCGATCGCTGTCCCGATTATCCCCGCACCGATCACCACGGCATCTGCCGATAACTCCTTACCCATCAGGACTCTCCTTTCTTGGTAATTATGAATAGGGAGCCCACCAGGATGCTCCGGCTGAGTCACAGATCAGTTAGCGACAGTACCCAAAGTCAGAACCAGACCTGTGATGTAGTGATGGTACTTAAAGTACCCAGCCGGTGTTCCCAGGTAACCATCTAGCGCCCAGGCATTATCGAGTGCAATGTCGGTAGGCGAGAAATTCTCATTGTCGTAGGCAGGATCATAGGCCCCATGGGTATGGTAACTCGCAGTTGTAGTGGCCCCTCCGGGCACCTCTAACGGTGAACCCAGATTTACCGTGTCTACGGTGCCTTTTCTCGGTTCAGTGGCACTGAAGGTTGCATCGGCATTTTGATATACCCAACCCCCGTATTCACGGTTCTCAGCGACCGA